>CAIYYE010000091.1 GCA_903930395.1 uncultured beta proteobacterium | reverse complement strand
TTCGAACGTTCCCGGCTGGCCCGCGAGAACTTCGTGCTGCGCCGGGAAATCAGCACCAATGCGGCCGATATCGAGGGCGTGGTCGGCCAGTCGGAAGCCATGGCCAAAGTCTGTGAACGCCTCAAGCGTATCGCCCCGACACCGGCCACCGTACTCCTCAGCGGCGAATCGGGCACGGGCAAGGAAGTCGCTGCCCGCGCCGTACACCGGATGAGTCCGCGCGCTGGAGGCCCCTTCGTGCCGGTCAACTGCGCGGCGATTTCGGCCGAGCTGATCGAGTCCGAACTGTTCGGCCACGTCAAGGGCGCCTATACCGGGGCCGTGCATAGCCGCGAGGGCCTCTTCTACTACGCCCGCGGCGGCACGCTGTTTCTCGACGAGATATCCGAACTGCCGCTGGCCGCCCAGGCCAAGTTGCTGCGCGTCATCGAGGAAAGACGCATCCGCCCGGTCGGTTCCGAGCAGGAAATTGCCGTCGACGTCCGGGTCATTGCGGCCACCAACCGCGATCTGAAGACCGAAGTCGCTGCCCAGCGCTTCCGGCCCGACCTCTATTACCGGCTGCAAGTGCTCGAAGTCACGCTGCCGCCACTGCGCGACCGGCCAGAGGATATCCCGCTGCTGGTCGAGCATTTCATGGCGCAACTCACCCCCAGCCTCGGTGTGCCACCGCTCAGCCTGGACCCGCGCACCCTGGCCCGGATGGCCGATTACGACTGGCCGGGCAATGTGCGCGAACTGCGCAATCTGGTCGAGCGCTCGCTGATCCTTGGCTGGTTTGACATTGGCAGCGCGCCGGAGATGGGTGTCAGCGAGGTTTCCAGCCATGCCGAGACGCTGGAAGCCGTAGAGAAGCGTCACATTCTTGCCGTACTCGCCGCCTGCGACAGCAACAAGTCCGAGGCCAGCCGCCGGCTCGGCATTTCGCGCAAGACGATGGACCGGAAGTGTCAGGCCTGGGGAATCTGAACCCGCCGCTGCGGCGCTCGATTCGCGCCCGGCTGCTGTTGCTGGCGCTGATCCCGCTCGGCATCGTGCTGCCGCTGACGATGGCCGCGCTGGCTTATTGGGGCGGCGATTACCTCGACCGTCTGCTCGTTACCAAGGTGCGTTCCGACCTCGCAGTCGCCCACGGCTATTTTGAACGCGTGACGGAAGGCGTCGGCCGCTCCGTCGCCAGCCTGGCCGCCTCCGAACGACTGGCCCGGACCCTGCGCAATGCCCACGGCAAACCGGAACAAGCCGTAGCCGGTCTGCTCGACTCAACACAACTGGAACACAAGCTCGATTTCCTGCACTTTCTGGACGTCACCCGCAGTCGCCAGGATGCCCACGCCTGGCCCGTCGTCGCGGCAGCACTTGCCGGCCAGGCGCGTACGGAAACCGAGGTCTTCAGCGCCCCCGAGCTGTTCACGATCAGCCCTGAACTGGCCATCAGGGCCCGGACGACTATCGTCGACACCCCCAATGCCCGCCCCGACATGCGCGAGGCCGAAGTGCGCGGCCTCGTCATCCACTCGGCCGCCCCCGTGCATGACGCCAACGGGCGCCTGATCGGTGTGCTGACCGGCGGCGTGCTGCTCAACAAGAACCTCGACTTCATTGACCGCCTCAATGCCATCGTTTACCCGGCCGGCGCCCTGCCCTTCGGTAGCGCCGGTACGGCCACGCTCTTCCTCGACGACGTTCGCGTCGCAACCAACGTCCGCCTGTTCGGCGATACCCGTGCCATCGGCACCCGCGTTTCCCGGGCGGTGTACGACACGGTTCTCGGCGCCGGCCAGACCTGGCTCGACCGCGCCTTCGTCGTCAGCGACTGGTATGTCTCGGCCTACGAGCCGCTGCTCGACAGCCGGCACCAACGCATCGGCATGCTCTATGTCGGTTTCCTCGAAGGTCCCTTCGTCGATGCCCGCAAGCAGGCTTTCACCGTCGTCATCGTGCTCTTTGCGCTGGCCATGCTGACCGCCGGCATCTTTGCCGTGCTTTGGGCGCGGCGGGTTTTCAGGCCGATCGAGCGCATGCACGCCACCATGCACGCCATCGAAATCGGCGATGCTGCGGCGAGGGTCGGCGCGGTGCCCAGCCAGGATGAGCTCGGGGTCGTCGCCGCCCATTTCGACCGCATGCTCGACCGCCTGCAGGCGCAGGCAAGCTCGCTGAAACGCTGGGGTGAATCGCTCGATGCCAAAGTGGCGGCCAGAACGGCCGAGCTGGAACAGGCCGTCGCCGACCTCAAGGCGGCCCAGTCGCAACTGGTCATGAATGAAAAACTGGCCGCCATCGGCCAGCTGACCGCCGGCATTGCCCATGAAATCAACAATCCGATCGCCGTCATCCAGGGCAACCTCGACGTGCTGCGCGACCTGCTCGGCCCGCAGGCTGACCCCGTCGCCCCTGAGATCCGGCTGATCCACGAACAGGTCCAGCGTATCCGCCTGATCGTCGCCAAACTGCTGCAATTCGCCCGGCCGCAGGATTACGTCGGCTACCTCGAACCGGCTGACCCGGGCCAGTTGATCCAGGACAGCCTGCTGCTCGTCCGTCACCTGCTCAAAACCGGCAATATCGCCGTCGACCAGCACATCGAGTCGGCCCGGCAAATCATCTGCAACAAGAACGAGTTGCAGCAGGTAGTGATCAATCTTCTGGTCAATGCCATCCAGGCCATGCCCGAGGGCGGCGTCCTCAAAATCGCCGTCGAGGACTGGGACGAGGCCGACATGCCGCTCGGCATCCGGCTCGTCGTCGAAGACTCCGGCCCCGGCATCAGCAAGGCCGATCTCGAACGCCTCTTCGAGCCCTTCTTCACGGCCAAGAAGCCGGATGGCAACGGCCTGGGGCTGTGGGTCAGCAAAAACCTGATCGAACGTTACGGTGGTCGCCTCACGGTCAGCAGCCTTCCCGCTGAAGGGGCGCGCTTTACGGTCTGGCTGCGCTGCGAACCGCTGGCCTGAACCAGCAGCGCTCGGCAGGCCGGCCGTAGCTATAACCTTCGTCTTATTTACAGAGCAGGACCGAAGATGGGACATTTACGAAAATTGGGATTTTTCATAAATGACTCGGCCGCGCTTCCGCCCCACCCTACTTGCACTGCTCGCCGCCTGGCTCGGCGTCATCGGCTTTGTCACGCACATGCTGATGTTGGCGGAAATCAGCCGCTGGGAAAACCATTTCGACGAAGATGTCCGGCTGATGGTCGGTGACGTCAAGCAAAAGCTGGACACCAATGAAGCTGTGCTTGCCGGGTTTTCCGCCTTTCTCCAGGCGGTGGATCGCAGCGACACCGACTCGGCCATGAAATACGCAGCCTCGGCCGCTGCCGCCTATCCGCACATCTACATGCTCGAGGTCGCCCGCCGGGTGCCCC
>CAIYYE010000090.1 GCA_903930395.1 uncultured beta proteobacterium | reverse complement strand
GGTCATCGAGGGCATCTTGCGCGGGCTGGAGAGCAGGCGCATCTTGGAAACGCCGACATCGCGCAGGATCTGGGCGCCGATGCCGTAGGTGCGCGGGTCCCATTTGGTCTGGGTGCGCGGCGAGTTGGCGTCAACCCTACCGGTCAGGCGGGTGATCAGGTCTTCGCCGCATTCGGCGCGGTGCATCAGCACGATGACGCCGTGGCCGTTCTTGGCCAGCGCGGCTTGCGCCTGGTCGATCGAGAAGGACTGCTGCTTGCTGGCCGGGTCGAGGAAGTCGAGTACCGACAGCGGTTCATGGACGCGGACCAGGGTTTCGCCGCCGGCCGGGATGGCGCCCTTGACCAGCGCCAGGTGGGTGGCGCCGCTGGCGCGGTCGACGTAGGCGTGCAGCGCGAAATCGCCGTGCGCGGTGCTGATGGTCTTGCTGGTCACGCGCTCGACCAGCTTTTCGGAGGCGGCGCGGTAGTGGATCAGGTCGGCGATGGTGCCGATCTTCAGCGCGTGCTCCTTGGCGAACTCCATCAGTTCCGGCAGGCGGGCCATCGTGCCGTCGTCGTTCATGATTTCGCAGATCACCGAGGCCGGTTCCAGACCCGCCATGCCGGCGAGGTCGCAGCCGGCTTCGGTGTGGCCGGCGCGGACCAGCACGCCGCCTTCGCGGGCGGTGATCGGGAAGACGTGGCCGGGCTGGACGATGTCGTCGATGGTCGTGTTCTTGGCCACGGCGACCTGGATGGTGCGCGCCCGGTCGGCGGCGGAGATGCCGGTGGTGACGCCTTCGGCGGCCTCGATCGAGACGGTGAAGGCGGTGCCGTACTGGGTCTTGTTGTTCTTCGCCATCTGGACCAGGCCGAGCTTGCGGCAGCGGGCTTCGGTCAGGGTCAGGCAGATCAGGCCGCGGCCATGCTTGGCCATGAAATTGATCGCTTCGGGCGTGATGTGTTCGGCGGCCATGACGAGGTCGCCCTCGTTTTCGCGGTCTTCTTCATCGACCAGGATGACCATGCGACCGGCCTTGAGTTCGGCGACGATCTCGGCGGTGCTGGCGATGGCGGGATGGGGTGGCATTGGGGTGTCCGGGGAACAGCAAAAGGGGGGTGCTATTTTCGCAGAAATGGGGGATTGGCACATGACTTTAGTGCATCGGTGGTGGGCTTGTGTGGTTTGGCTTTTTGTCGGACTGAATAGTTATTATGTGGTTGTTTTATATGGTTATAGTTGACTAATGGGCTTGGGATTTTTAACCCCGGGCCCATTCAGCATGACCATGTCACTTAAGGGAGGCCTCTCTTGTCTGCCCAATCAAGGCAGATAAGCCTCAACCTGAATCCGCAACCGTACTTCATCGCCAATAAATGGCAAACCATTGCTCAGCCCGAACGCCGAGCGGCGCAGGACACCCAGGGCATCGGCACCGCAGCTGCGCTTGCGGCTGGCCAGGTTGAGTCCGCATTTGAAGCGACTGATTTCAAGGCGCATCGGCCGCATTTCGCCAAGCATGACGAGGTCTCCCTCCACCGCGCTGAGCTTTTCCTCGGTGAATATCAGTTTCTGGCTGCGAAAGAAAATGTACGGGTAATCCTTGGCCTTGAACCAGTCGTCGCCACGCAGCACATCATCGCGCAGGGCGAATCCGGTATCGAGCGAGGCGGTTTCGATGCTGATGTCGATGCGACCGGTCTTGCTCTCCGGATCGAATTCGACAATGCCGCTGCTGCGGTTGAACTGGCCACGCTGGGTGGAAAAGCCGAGGTGATCGATCTCGAAGCTGGCGTAGGTATGCGTCGGGTCGATGACATATTCGGCGGCCTGGGCGAGTGGCAGGCAGGCGGCAAGGAGGAGGGCGGGCAGGAGTCTCACGGTCAACCGGGAAAATGGCCAGAACGAGAATGGCGACGGCGGTCTGACCGCACCCCCGCCAAGCCGTTCCCCTTTTTTCGGGTTAGCATCGCGGCTTATGCGGCACGCCCTCCTTTTTTCCGTTTTTGTCATTGCTTCCTGCGGGCTGGCTTATGAGCTGATAGCCGGGGCCTTGTCGTCCTACCTGCTGGGCGATTCGGTGACGCAATTCTCGACGGTGATCGGCACCTACCTTTTCGCCATGGGGGCGGGGTCGTGGCTGTCGAAGTACATCACGCGCGACCTGATCGGGCGCTTCATACAGATCGAACTCATGGTCGGACTGCTCGGCGGATTTTCGGCCATCGGGCTGTTTCTCGTCTTCAGCTGGCTGGCCGGGCCGTTCAAGCTCGTGCTCTATCTCGCGGTGTTTGGCGTCGGGGTTCTTGTCGGCCTGGAAATTCCCCTCGTCATGCGCATCCTGAAGCGCGAGCTGGCCTTCAAGGACCTGGTCTCGCAAGTGCTCACTTTCGATTATCTCGGTGCGCTGGCGGTGTCCATCCTCTTTCCGCTGGTGCTGGCGCCGCAGATCGGCATGGTCCGTACCGGCTTGTTGTTCGGCCTGCTCAATGTGGCGGTGGCGCTCTGGGCACTGCATCTCTTTCGGGATCAACTGCCGTCGCGGCGCTGGCTGGCGGTCCAGAGCTGGACGGTGTTCGGCCTGCTTTCGGCCGGTTTTGCCGGGGCCGGGCAACTGACGAGCATGGCTGAAGCCCATCTCTATGCCGACGAAATCATTCACGCCGAAACAACGCCTTACCAGCGTCTCGTCGTCACCCGCTGGCGCGATGACCTGCGCCTATTCATCAACAATAACCTGCAGTTTTCGTCGCATGACGAATACCGCTATCACGAGGCACTGGTCCATCCCGGACTGGCCAGCCTGCCGGGGGCAAAACGTGTGCTGGTGCTGGGTGGCGGCGATGGCCTGGCGGTGCGTGAAGTGCTCAAAT
>CAIYYE010000089.1 GCA_903930395.1 uncultured beta proteobacterium | reverse complement strand
TGATGCAGCGACGATCGGCTCATGTTCGACAGGCTGGCCAGTCGTTCGATGCTGACAGGCTGATCGAGATTGCTCTTGAGCCAGTCGATGGCCCGGACAATCTGATGACTGTGACTGCCGCTGGCGGCAGCCTGGCGCAGGCGCGAGCCGAGGGGGCCGGCAAGCAGGCGGTAGAGTAGTTCGCGTTCGATGATCGGGGCCAGCACCGGGATGTCGGCTGGCGTATCGAGCAATCGGGCAAGGCGCAGCGCGGCATTCTGGATATCGACGCTGAGCAGGCCGACTGCGATGCCGCGATCAACACCATCCATGCCCCGCTTTTCAGGCATGGCGGCGGCCAGTTCGTTGATCTTCAGTGGATCGATGTTGAGCGCCAGGCCAAGGTAGGGCCTGGCCGCCGAGGCCTGCGTGATGCGCGAGAACATCGGCAGGTCGACCGAGGAGATCAGGTAATTGCGGGCGTCGTAGTCATAGGTATCGTCGCCGACCAGGATGCGCTTGGCACCCTGGGCCATGATGGCGAAGACGGAGGAAACGATGGTGCAGGTCGGTACATCGACGCTCGAGCCCCGAAAGAGCTTGACGCGGGGTATCGCTGTTTCCAGCACGCCGTCGTCGGGGCTGTGGCGGCTGATGATGTCGGCAAGTTCATCGCGCTGGCGCGCCAGTTCGGCTTCGTTCATGGCGCTGGAATTATTGGCGCGGGGCGTGGTCAGAGCGGCTGTGTCCATGAACGCTAGCGTAGCCGTTTTGGCGCTGGCCGACGAGGGGTGACGAGCGGATTCTGGACGATCAGGCAATAAGTTTGCACGTTTGGGTTATCGCTCCCCGCCGGGTCTCGCCCACACTATTTGCATCAGCAGCGGCCATTGAACGGCCACTGTGCCCATTCCGATGAGGAGCTCGCAGATGATCAAACTGACTATTAACGGCAAGGCGCATCAACTCGATGTCGCTCCTGATACGCCCCTGCTTTGGGCGCTGCGTGACACGCTGCAGCTGACCGGCACGAAGTATGGTTGTGGCCAGGCGCTGTGCGGCGCCTGCACCGTTCATGTCGACGGAACCCCAGTCCGTGCCTGCTCGACGCCGGTTTCAGCGGTGGCCGGGCGCAAGGTCACGACCATCGAGGCCATCGATAGCCAGCGCGTCGGCAAGGTCGTTCAGGAAGCCTGGCGCAAGCTCGATGTCGTGCAGTGCGGCTACTGCCAGTCCGGCCAGATCATGAGTGCCGTCGCCTTGCTCAGCCACAACCGCAAGCCGACCGATGCCGACATCGACAATGCCATGTCGGGCAATCTCTGCCGCTGCGCCACCTATGTGCGCGTTCGCGCTGCCATTCACGAAGCCGCCAAGGCGCTGGCCTGAGGAGATCGCCATGTCCGACATCACTATTGAAAACCTCAGTCGCCGCCGTTTCCTGCAAGGTGGCGCCGGCCTCACGCTGGGCTTCTGTCTGCCCGTGATGGCTGCCGCCGCAGCCGGGAAGTCGGGGGTTGTAGCGCCAACAGCGAGCTTCGAGCCGAATGCTTTTTTGCGTATCGGTTCCGACAACAGCGTGACCGTCTTTTCGAAACACCTCGAAATGGGGCAGGGCACCTACACCGGGCTGGCCACCATCCTGGCCGACGAACTCGATGCACACTGGAATCATGTCCGCGTCGAAGGCGCGGCGGCTGACGCCAAGCGCTTCAACAACACCTTCTGGGGGCCGGCCCAGGGCACTGGCGGCAGCACGGCAATGGCCAACTCCTGGGTGCAGATGCGCCAGGCCGGCGCTACCGGACGGGCCATGCTGGTATCGGCCGCGGCCAAACGCTGGCAGGTCAGTGCGGCGGAGATCGTGGTTCGCGAGGGCATCGTCAGCCACACCGGCAGCGCGCGCAAGGCCAGCTTCGGCGAACTGGCGCTCGATGCCGCCCAGGAAGCCGTGCCGACTGCCGTCAAGCTCAAGGACCCCAAGGATTTCCGCCTGATCGGCAAGCAGGCCAGGCGCAAGGACAGCGCTGCCAAGACCAACGGCACGGCGCAATTTACCCAGGATGTCTTCCTGCCCGGCATGCTGGTCGCCGTTGTCGCCCATCCGCCGCAGTTTGGCGCTACGGTGAAATCCTTCGATGCCACCCGCGCCAAAGCGATCAAGGGCGTCGTCGATGTCGTGCAGATTCCGCAGGGCGTGGCCGTGCTGGCGACGGATACCTGGAGCGCCAAGAAAGGCCGCGATGCGCTGGCGGTGAGCTGGGACGACAGCAAGGCCTTCAAGCTGGGCACTGATGAAATTTTCGCCCGCTACAAGGAAATGGCCAAAAAGCCCGGCCTGATTGCCCGGCAGACCGGCGATTCGGCCAAAGCCTTTGCCGGCGCCGCCAAGGTCGTCAGCGCATCCTTCGATTTTCCCTACCTGGCCCATGCCGCGATGGAGCCGATGAACTGTGTCGTCAGCCTCCATGCCGACGGCTGCGAGGTGTGGAACGGCGAGCAGTTCCAGACCGTCGACCAGGGCAGGGTCGCCGCCCTGTTCGGCCTCAAGCCGGAGCAGGTCAAGCTCAACATGCTCTACGCCGGCGGCAGTTTCGGGCGCCGCGCCTGCACCCAGTCGGATTACGTGCTGGAGGCAGCCCACATCGTCAAGGCGATCAACGGCAAGGCGCCGGTCAAACTGGTCTGGCTGCGCGAGGACGACATGCGCGCCGGCTTCTACCGGCCGCTCTTCCACCATGCCCTGGAAGCCGCGCTGGATGGCGCCGGCAAGCTGGTCGGCTGGCGTCACCGGCTGGTCGGGCAGTCCATCGTCACCGGCTCGCCCTTCGAGGCCATGCTGGTCAAGGATGGTATCGACCATGTGTCGGTCGAAGGCGCGGCCAATCTGCCCTACGTCATTCCTAACATGCTGGTCGACCTGCACACGCCGACCGATATCGGCGTGCCCGTACTCTGGTGGCGTTCGGTCGGCTCGTCGCACACGGCCTATTCGACTGAGGTCTTCCTCGATCAGGTGGCTCTGGCCATGGGCAAGGACCCGGTGGCGCTACGTCTCGAGATGCTCGGCGGGCATCCGCGCCATGCCGGCGTGCTCAGGCTGGCGGCCGAAAAAGCGAACTGGGGAAAACCGCTCAAGGCTGCCGCCGGCGAGCGGCGCGGGCGGGGCGTGGCAGTGCATGAATCCTTCAATTCCTTTGTCGCCCAAGTGGCGGAAGTGACCGTCAAGAAGGATGGCTCGATCAAGGTCGATCGTGTGGTTTGTGCCGTCGATTGCGGCACGGCGATCAACCCGGACAACATCCGTTCGCAGGTCGAAGGCGCTGTCGGCTTCGCGCTGTCGGCGGCCTTGCATGGGGAAATCACGCTCAAGGAGGGGCGTGTCGAGCAGGGCAATTTCGATACCTACGCACCGATTCGCATTGCCGAAATGCCGGTGGTTGAGGTCCATATCGTGCCATCGACGCTCGCCCCGACCGGCATCGGCGAACCGGGTGTGCCGCCGCTGGCGCCGGCCGTGGCCAATGCCATTGCTGCCGCCACCGGCAAGTTCCTGCACCGGATGCCGTTCAATACCTCTGAACTGGTGGCCTGAGATGGATAGCCTGGATACGCAGGTACTCGACGCCGCCCGAAGCTGGGCGGCAGCGGGGCATCGCTTCGCCTTGATCACCGTCGCCCGGACCTGGGGCTCGGCCCCGCGTCCGCCGGGCGCCTGGATGATTCTGCGCGACGACGGCCAGGTGCAGGGCTCGGTTTCCGGCGGCTGCATCGAGGACGACTTGATCCGTCGGGCGGCGGCCGGCGAGTTTTCCGGTACGGGAGCGCGGTTGTTGCGCTACGGCGTGACGGCCGATGAGGCGCATCGCTTCGGTCTGCCCTGCGGTGGCACGCTCGAATTGATGCTCGAACCAGCGCCGGATGCCGCATTGCTCGAACAGCTTGCCTTGCGCATCGGTACCGGCCAGCTGGTACGCCGTCGTGTGGTGCTGGAGAACGGGGCGGTCAGTCTCGAAGGTGGCAATCCCGGCGACAACCAGCAATGGGACGGCCGGACGCTGCTCACGCTGCACGGCCCGGCATGGCGTCTGCTGATCATCGGCGCCGGGCAGATTTCGCGCTATCTGGCGACGATGGCGCAGGCGCTCGGCTATCGCGTCTATATTTGCGACCCGCGCAGCGAATATGCCGACGGCTGGGATGTGCCCGGCACCGAGCGTATCGCGGCCATGCCCGACGATGCCGTAACCGAACTCGGACTCGACCCGCGCAGTGCCGTAGTTGCGCTGACCCATGACCCCAAGCTCGATGACCTCGCCCTGCTCGAAGCGCTCAAGTCGCCGGCCTTCTATGTCGGCGCCCTGGGTTCGCGCGCCAACAACCGCCAGCGCCGCGCACGACTGATGCAATATTTCGACCTGTCGCAGGGCGAGGTTGATCGTCTGCACGGCCCGGTCGGCTTACCCATCGGCAGCCGGACACCACCGGAAATCGCCGTCTCCATCCTGGCTGAAATGACCGCAGTGAAGAATGGGCAGACCGACCGCTCAGCCTTGGCAGCCACCGATCGCTACGCTTGTCGCAGCGCATGAGGCAGATTGTCGGGGTCCTGCTGGCTGCCGGCAGCAGCCGGCGCTTTGGCAGCGACAAGCGCCTGCATCCGCTGGCCGACGGTACGCCCATGGCACTTGCCTCGGCC
>CAIYYE010000088.1 GCA_903930395.1 uncultured beta proteobacterium | reverse complement strand
GGTCGTCAGTGAATTGACGGCTGATCAGAAGCGCGACCTGAAAATGGCTTCCGGCCTGCTCATCGAGGATGTGCGCGGTGCCGGAGCGCGCTCCGAACTGCGCCAGGGCGACATCATCATTGCCGTCATCAGCAAGGGTGCGACGACCGAAGTCAGATCCGTCGATCAGTTCAACAAGCTGCTCGCCCAGTTCGAAAAAGGCAGTAATGTCACACTGCTGATCCGCCGTGGCGAGATGCAGACCTTCGTCACCATCAAGGGCCTCAATGGCAATTGAACTGACCCTGATGAGTCGCGGCTACTGCCACCTCTGTCACGACATGGAGGTGGCGCTCAGGCCGCTGCTGGATGAATTTGGTGCCAAGCTCACCGTCATTGACGTCGATGCCGACCCGGTTCTTGAAGCCCGGTACGACGAATTGGTGCCGGTGCTGATTCATGGTGAGACGGAACTCTGCCACTACTTTCTGGATGAAGCCAAAATCCGTGAATATTTGACGGGAATCCGCTAAAATTCAGGGTCTTCTGAAAAGGGAAGGGCGCCGGACAGCGCCCTTTTTTACTGGCATCAATGGAACATATTAGAAACTTCTCGATCATCGCGCACATCGACCACGGCAAATCAACGCTGGCCGATCGCATCATCCACCTTTGTGGCGGCCTCTCGGATCGCGAAATGGAAGCGCAGGTGCTCGACTCGATGGATATCGAGCGTGAGCGCGGCATCACCATCAAGGCACAAACGGCAGCCCTGAGTTACAAGGCGCGCGATGGCAAGGTGTATAACCTCAACCTGATCGACACGCCGGGACACGTGGACTTTTCCTACGAGGTTTCCCGCTCGCTGTCGGCCTGCGAAGGCGCCTTGCTGGTGGTCGATGCCTCGCAGGGTGTCGAAGCCCAGACGGTGGCCAACTGCTATACGGCACTCGAACTCGATGTCGAAGTGGTGCCGGTACTGAACAAGATCGACCTGCCGTCGGCCGATCCGGAAAATGCCCGCCAGGAAATCGAGGACGTGATCGGTATCGATGCCTCCGAAGCCGTGCTGGCCTCGGCCAAGACCGGCCTCGGTGTCGAGGACATCCTGGAAGCAGTGGTCGCCCGCATCCCGCCGCCCAAGGGCGACCCGGATGCGCCGCTCAAGGCGCTGATCATCGATTCGTGGTTCGACAACTACGTCGGTGTCGTCATGCTGGTGCGTGTCGTTGACGGCATCCTGCGCCCCAAGGACAAGATACTTTTCATGGCTACCGGCGCCCAGCAATTGTGCGAGCAGGTTGGCGTCTTCGCACCCAAATCAACGTCGCGCGAGGCTTTGCGCGCCGGCGAGGTGGGTTTCGTCATTTCCGGCATCAAGGAACTGCAGGCCGCCAAGGTCGGCGATACGATCACCCGGATGGACTGCAAGGCCGCCGAGGCCCTGCCGGGCTTCAAGGAAATCAAGCCGCAGGTGTTTGCCGGACTGTACCCCGTTGAATCCAACCAGTACGACTCACTGCGCGAATCCCTCGAAAAGCTCAAGCTCAACGATGCCTCGCTGCATTACGAGCCGGAAGTCTCGCAGGCCCTGGGTTTCGGCTTCCGTTGCGGCTTCCTCGGTCTCCTGCACATGGAAATCGTCCAGGAGCGTCTCGAGCGTGAATTCGATCAGGATCTGATCACGACGGCGCCGACAGTGGTCTATCAGGTCGTCATGCGCGACGGCTCCATCGTCGAAGTCGAAAATCCGGCCAAGCTGCCCGATGTCACCAAGACCGAAGAGGTGCGCGAGCCCATCATCACGGCCACCATCTTCGTGCCGCAGGACTTCCTCGGCAACGTCATTACCCTGTGCAACCAGAAGCGCGGCAATCAGGTGGATATGCATTACCACGGCCGCCAGGTCAAGGTGGTCTATGAAATGCCGATGGCCGAAGTGGTCATGGACTTTTTCGACAAGCTCAAGTCCTGCTCGAAGGGCTACGCCTCGCTCGATTACGATTTCAAAGAATATCGCGCCGCCGATGTCGTCAAGCTCGACATCCTGATCAACAGCGAAAAGGTCGATGCACTGTCGCTGATCGTGCACCGCGCCAATGCGCAATTCCGCGGACGCCAGCTGGCGAGCAAGATGCGCGAGCTGATTCCCCGTCAGATGTACGACGTAGCCATTCAGGCCGCGATCGGCTCGCACATCATTTCGCGCGAGAACGTCAAGGCGATGCGCAAGGACGTGCTGGCCAAGTGCTACGGCGGCGACATCTCCCGTAAAAAGAAACTGCTGGAAAAGCAGAAGGCCGGCAAGAAGCGCATGAAGCAGGTCGGCAGCGTTGAAATTCCGCAGGAAGCCTTCCTGGCTGTGCTGCGCGTCGATAACTGAGAATAGCGATGAACTTTGCCCTGATCCTGTTTGTGCTGCTGGTCATCACCGGCGCGCTGTATGCGCTCGACGTCCTGAAGTTCAGGAAGTTGCGCGCCAAGAACGCCAACGAGCCGCTCTGGGTGGAGTGGGGTGCCAGTTTCTTCCCGGTCATCCTGATCGTCTTCGTGCTCCGTTCCTTCCTCTTCGAGCCCTTCAAGATCCCTTCCGGTTCGATGATTCCGACCCTGCTGGTGGGCGATTTCATTCTGGTCAACAAATTCACCTACGGCATTCGTCTGCCGGTGATCAACCAGAAAATCATCAGTATCAACGATCCGCAGCGCGGCGATGTCATGGTTTTCCGCTACCCGGAAGATCCCTCGCTCGACTACATCAAGCGCGTCGTCGGCGTGCCCGGTGATACCGTGAGCTATCAGAACAAGCGGCTGACCATCAATGGTCAGCCAGTCGCCACGCACAAGATGGGTGACTACCTGCATCCGGAGCGACTGTATTACTCCGAGCAGTTCCTCGAGCAATTCGGTGAATCGGAACATCGTGTCCTCAACGATACCGATGCGCCGGCCTTCATTCCCGATGCTGCCCGCTTTCCGCACCGTGAAAATTGCACTTACAATGCAGCAGGCGTGACGTGCAAGGTTCCGGCCGGCCATTACTTCATGATGGGCGACAATCGTGACAATAGCCGTGACAGCCGGGCCTGGGGCTTTGTCCCCGAAGCAAACATCGTCGGCAAGGCGTTCTACATCTGGCTGAACTTCAGCGATTTCAGCCGGATCGGTTCATTCAGGTAAGGGGAAGAGATGAAATATCAACGTGGCGTTGCCCTCGGTGGGCTGATGTTCTGGAGCGTCGTGCTTATCATGCTTGCCGTGCTGACCATGAAAGTGGCGCCGACCTTTATCGAATATCAAAAGACCGTCAAGGATATCAAGGCCACTGCGGCCAAGGCCGGCCCCGAATCGACGGTGGCCGATATCCGCAAGGCTTACGACAAGTTTGTCGAGGTAGACATGCTGGAACTGCCGTCCAGCCAGCTTGAAATCTCCAAGGATGGTGGCCGCATCGTCATCGAGTTTTCTTACGAAAAACGTATTCCGCTGTTCTGGAATGTCAGTTTGCTCATCGACTACAAGGGGTCGAGTGCAGGGTAAGCGATGACCGCTTCGTCTGTTGCCCATCAACTTGGCCACTCGTTTTCCGACCCGCTTCTTCTTCGGACTGCGCTGACCCATCGCAGCTTCGGTTCGCCGAACAACGAGCGCCTGGAGTTCCTCGGCGATGGCATCCTCGACTGTGTCGTCGCCGCCGCCTTGTTCCACCGTTTTCCCGACCTGCCCGAAGGTGATTTGTCGCGCTTGCGCGCCAATCTCGTCAATCAGGACGCCTTGCACCAGCTGGCGACCGCACTGCATATCGGCGAAGCCCTGCGCCTGGGCGAGGGCGAGCTGAAAAGCGGTGGGGCCTTGCGTCCCTCCATCCTGGCCGATGCACTGGAAGCCCTGTTTGGCGCCATTTATCTCGATGCCGGCTTTTTGGCCGCACAGGCCGTCATCGATAAACTCTACGCCCCTTTGCTGGCCGGTCTCAAGCCTGGCGAGTTTCAGAAGGATGCCAAAACGCGTCTGCAGGAGTGGCTGCAGG
>CAIYYE010000087.1 GCA_903930395.1 uncultured beta proteobacterium | reverse complement strand
GCACCGCACCGTGTGCCATCAAAATCAGGTCATGACTTCTGCCTATTCCATGTTGGTCCTCAAAGCCCCGTGCCGTCGCATTCTGCGTGCGTGGCGCGTTGTCGTTCGTCCGGGGCCGGGGTGAAGTAGTCGTTTTCTCCAGAGTTCAGCAAAGGCCGCGGATTTGAAACCCGCGGCCTTTTTGTTTGCCGCGCGTTTATCCCTCGTTGAAAGGAAGTGCCATGACCCGTATTGCCCTATCTGCCTCCCTGACGAAGCTCGCCGAAAACTTGGAGCGCCTCGCCCAGGCTGCCTTGCATCCACCCTCGCCGCAACCGAATTGAATAGGAGAACGCTGTGTCCATACCCGTCGCCTATCTCGGCATCATCCTGATTTGGTCCACCACCCCGCTGGCCATCCAGTGGAGCACCCAGGGGGCCAGTTTTGCCCTTGCCGTATTTGTCCGCATGCTGATAGGCGCTGTCGTTGCCGCCTTGATCGTTATCGTCTGGCGCATCCCCTTTCCGCTACACGACCGGGCGCGGCGCGCCTATCTGGTCGGTGGCCTGGGCTTGTTTGCGGCGATGGCCCTTACCTACTGGGCTGCCCGCTATGTGCATTCCGGCCTGATTTCCGTCCTCTTTGGTCTTTCGCCGCTGGCCGCCGGCCTGCTTGCCGCACTATTTCTCGGCGAGCGCTCCCTGACGCGCCTCAAGCTTCTTGGCATGCTGCTCGGCGCTTGCGGGCTGGCCACGATCTTTATTCACGGCGATAGTCTGGCCCATGAAAATGCGCTGGCCGGTCTGCTTGCGCTGGTGATGGCCGTTTTCATCTATTCCGGATGCCTCGTCTGGCTCAAGCA
Source organism: uncultured beta proteobacterium (assembly GCA_903930395.1). Lineage (GTDB taxonomy): Bacteria > Pseudomonadota > Gammaproteobacteria > Burkholderiales > Rhodocyclaceae > Azonexus. Next base: position 1,315 of record CAIYYE010000087.1, on the reverse strand, counting down.
GATCGGCGATGACAGCCCGCCGCTCGCCACGACGGTAGGCACGTTGACGGTCTCGCTGCCCTTTTTTGGATTGATCTGGTGGTTCGCAGACGGCGAGTTGCCGGCCATGATCCCGTCGCGCGCCGGCGCGGCCATAGTCTATCTCGGTGTGTTTGGCTCGGTGATCGGATTTGCGCTCTATTACTACGTGATCAAGCACCTCGAAACCGCCAAGGTTGCGCTGATCACGCTGATTACACCGGTCATCGCCCTGCTTCTCGGCCACTGGCTCAACGGTGAAAGCATAGGCCTGCGACTGTGGCTCGGGACCGGGCTGATTCTCCTCGGCCTCAGCGTGCATCAGTGGGAAAGTCTGGCCGGCCTCATTCGACCGTGGCGCCAAGGGCGCTCCGCAGAGATGGGCGGCTAAAACGCCGGGTCATGAAAATGCCGCCGCCACAACGAGCCACCCGGCCGTATCATGGCGTTCCCCGCACTTCGTCTGCATCCGGGCGCGTGCCAGTCTTGTTGCCTTCGTGTTGTCACAGGAGTTTTCATGAACATCCGATCCATTGCCCTCTTCGTGCTGTTGGCCAGTGTTGGTCTGACGGGATTCAACGTGGCCAGCGCCGGAGAAAGCCCGGCGACCATCGCTTCGATCAACCAGAACAAGGCCAAGCTCGCCGGCAAGACGGTCAAGGCCACGGGCAAGGTGGTCAAGGTCAATAACGGCATCATGGGCCGCAACTTCCTGCACATTCAGGACGGCAGCGGCGACGCGACGACCGGAGATCTGACCATCACCAGCCAGCAGACCGCCAAGCTCGGTGACCAGATCAGCATTTCCGGTGTGGCTGCCGTGAACCGCGATTTCGGCAGTGGCTACCTGTATCCGCTATTGATCGAGGATGCCACGATTACCGCCAAGTAATTTCTGCGCAGCAAAGAAAAAGGCCACCCTTGGGTGGCCTTTGTTGTTGGTGTACTGTTTTTAGCGCCTTCCGCCCAGAATCGACCCCAGCACGCCGCGTAAAATCTGCTTGCCGATTTCCCGACCGACCGTGCCGGCGACGCCGCGCGCGGCGCTCTTGGCGGCGCTTTCGAGCACACCTTCGCGATGGCCGCCACGTGGGCCGGTGGTGCCACCAAGCAGGTCGCCGATGGAGCCGAAGATGCCGCCGGATTCCTGCGGGGCGGCTTCAGGCTGGCGGGCTTGGGGGGCGGGTTCGCGGCGGGGAGCTGGCTGGTTGGCGCTGTTGCCCCAGTCGCTATCGTTGAGGTTGCCGCCAGCGGGCGGGGCCGGGATGGCCCCGGGGGCGGCCGGTGCGCTGGATGG
>CAIYYE010000086.1 GCA_903930395.1 uncultured beta proteobacterium | reverse complement strand
GAATCGTCGGCTGAAATGACGGCAAACTGGTCGATGTTGCTCAGGTTGCGGTTCTTTTCCTCATCGAGCTTGATGCCCATGTAGCCGAGGCCCTGACAGGCCAGGCTGCGCACCGTGGCGCTGGTTTCACCGACATCGCCGGTGAAGGCGAGGACGTCGATGCCACCCATCGCAGCGACGTAGGCGCCGATGTTCTTGCGCACCTGGTAGCAGTAGGCCTTGTGGGCGAGCAGGGCACGGTGGTGGCCGTCAGCCGCCGCAGCCTCAATTTCGTGGATGTCGCTCGATATGCCGGACAGACCCTTGAGACCGCTTTCGCTGTTGATCAGCGTCGACAATCGCTCGGGCGACATCTTGTGTTTTTCCATGAGATGGATCATCACGGCCGGATCGATGCTGCCGGAACGGCTGGGCATGATCAGGCCATCGCTCGGCGTCATGCCCATGGTCGTGTCGATCGAGCGCCCATGGTCGATGGCGCACAGCGAGGCGCCGATGCCGAGGTGGCAGGAGACGATCTCCAGCTCGCCGAGCGGGCGCTTGAGGACTTCAGCCGACTTCAGCGAAACATAGCGGTGCGAGGTGCCGTGGAAGCCGTAGCGGCGGATGCCGTGCTGCTTGTAGAGGTCGTAGGGCAGGCCGTAGAGGTAGGCGTAGGGCGCCAGCGTCTGATGGAAGGCAGTGTCGAACACGGCGACTTGCGGCACGTTCGGGAACATCTTCATGGCGACGCGGATGCCGGCTACGTTAACCGGGTTGTGCAGCGGCGCGAAGACCGATAGTTCCTCGATATCGGCGATCACCGAGGGGGTGATGACGACCGAGCTGGAGAACTTGTTGCCGCCATGGACGACGCGATGGCCGATGGCGCTGACGTCTTCCGGGTGGAAAGTGAGCGATTCGCCGAGCAGGGCGGTCGCTTCCTGCATCACCTTGAAAAGGTCGGAGAGCTTGAACGGCGAGTGTTCGATGGTCTTCTGCTGGGTGCCGACCTTGACCGTGACCAGCGTGACCTGCTGGTCGGCGTGGTCGATGATGCCGTGCACATCGGCGCCGCTCATCTCGGTGTCGTAGATGCCGAAATGGATCTGCGTGATGCCAACATTGAGGACAACGACCTTGCCCGGCTCGTTGGTGATCAGCGACAGGGCATAGGGGTCGGTGGCGCGGGCAATGGCGTTGGCCTGGGCGGTGCCGAGGTCGATCGACATGGCGCGGGTGCGGTCGGCGAGCAGGCGCGACAGATAACCGACGGCCTTGGGGCTGGTCAGGATGTAGGTATTGAAGACGTCCTGCGGGATCATCAGCACGAAGCAGCGGTTGCCGGCGATGACGTCGGCGACGATGCGGTCACCGGTCAGCACGGACATCACGCCGAAGACATCGCCGACGCCCAGTTGGGTGATGACGGCGCGGGTGCCGGTGTTGTCGGTCATCGAGATCTCGGCGTGGCCGCTGATCATGACGCCGATGAAACGGCCTTCGTCGCCGGTTTCGAGGATGGCCTCGTTGCCTTCGTAAGTGGCCAGACGGGATTTGATGACGATTTCCTCGACCTTGTCGGCCGGGAAGTTCTCGAACAGGCGGACCTGCTCAAGGAAAAAGCGTTTCAGGTCAATTTCGCTCATGCTGTTTCTCGCTTCAATGTTTTGTTTTTATTTGAGCGAGAGACTACCACTTTGCTGCGACGCAGCAAAGTGGTCATCCATGAACTTTTGATGTCAGCCCTGGCACTTCCCTTCGGCTGCCGGGCGGTCGGCAATCAGCGGGCGCAGGGCGGGTTCCATTTCCTTCATGATCTGCACCGGCAGGGCCGAGGTGAAATCGTAGCCGGCCGCTTTCGAGCCGGGGACGAAGGCGGTGACAACGCCGTAGAAACGGTCGCCGATGTAGAAGGCGAAAGTGGCGGCGCGGTTCATGACCTTGGCGCTGCGCACGCCGCCGTCGGCGCCGATGACCTTGGAGCGGTGGTCGCCGGTGCCGGTCTTGCCGCCCATGAGCAGCGGCTTTTCCTCGTGGTCGCGGTAGGCATCCTTGATGCGCCGGGCGGTGCCGCTATTGACGACGCGGAGCAGGGCGCGCCGGGTGACCTGGGCGACTTCGGGCGGCATGACGCGTTCGCCGGCTTCGGGCTGGCGCTGCAGGCGGGTTTCAAAGGGCGTATTGGCGGCGAAGCGGAGTTCGTCGATGCGCATCGTCGGGCGGCGGATGCCGTCATTGACGACAATGCCCATCAGTTCGGCAAGGGCGGCCGGGCGGTCGGCCGAACTGCCGATCGAGGTGGCGAGCGAGGGCACCAGATGCTCGAAGGGGTAGCCCAGGCGCCGCCATTCGTCGGCGATGCGCTCGAAGGCGGCAACTTCGACGACGATATCGATGCGCACCTGCTGGGCGTGCTTGAAGCGCGTCGCGAACAGCCATTTCGAGGCATCGCGGCGGGCTTCGACGCTGGCCGGGACGATATCCTTGAGCGTCGCTTTCGGCTCGGCCTGCAGGTGGCGAACCAGCCACAGTTCAAGCGGATGGACCCGGGCCAGATAGCCCTGGTCGGCCAGGTTGTACTGACGCGTCGCATGGGTCTCGAAGAGGCGGCGCAGGCCGGCCTCGGTGCCCG
>CAIYYE010000085.1 GCA_903930395.1 uncultured beta proteobacterium | reverse complement strand
GACGGCCCGAAGGTTCGATTTTCCTTCGCTAATCACCGCACTCTCTGCATAGCCAAAGTTTAGATCATTAGAATCGGTGGCGCCGATTGAATGGCTGCTTCGGAGAAATCACTCACCGCGAACGTCAGCAATGGAGGAGCGGCTCGACTGACTCTTCATGGCCGAAAGCTGCTATCACTACGGCCGTCAAATTCGATGGGTAGGGAATACGCATAAAGTTGTCAGCGACTCCCGCCCGGCACTTGCCCCAGTTCTGCTTTTCTCCGCAGCGCCGGGAAGGTTTCCCTCTCGAACCAACGCCTGAAGCGCAAGACGTGCTGATGCAGGTTTTGCCCCTTGTCGGCCAGCCAGTCCAGCAGGGCCGCGTCAGCGAACCACCATTCCTTCTGGGCGCATTGATACACCTCGCCTGGATACCGGAGGGCAAGGCGGCGGATTATCTTGCGCTGTTCGTCTTTCGGAATGCGCAGGACATTCAGCACATCGAGCATGGCCACTTCGCAGAAAGCCCCGTTCCAGCGCACACGGACCTGGAGATCATCGTAGGCGTGATAGATGCCGTCAGTGCCGGCATATGCTCGTTTTCTGAGCCACCGAAAGGACTTTCCAGCCCAGTGCTGGACCAGCCAGTAAGCCAGCAAGCTGCCAAACACCGGAGACATCCAGACAGTCGCCCATACCAGCCCGAGGTATGAAGCCAGAGCAAGGTACCCGCTCGCCAGAAGGATCAGTGCGAGTTGAAGATAACGCCGGTTTCGCTGACGAATCTCTTCATCGAGATCCATGACTGATTTTCTCCTGCTCACCCGACGGAGCAAACATGACGATAGCGTTCAGGGACATTTGTCTTGATCTGGTTTGGCCTTCACCCAACCCGTTCGACCAACACCACCGCCTGCGCCTCAATCGCTTCCTCCCGACCGAGATAGCCAAGCCGTTCGTTGGTCTTGCCCTTGATATTGACGCAATCGACCGGAAGCCCAAGGTCGGCTGCGACGTTGGCGACCATCGCCGCAGCATGGGGTGCGAGCTTCGGTTGCTGGGCGATGATGGTCGCATCGACATTGACAGCCCGCCAGCCGCGCTCAGCCAGCAAGGCGACGGCGGCGCGCAGGAGGACGCGGCTGTCGGCGCCCTTGTAGCGCGGATCGGTGTCGGGAAAATGGCGCCCGATGTCGCCCAGCGCCACGGCGCCAAGCAGAGCATCGGTAATCGCATGGAGCAGCGCGTCGGCATCGGAGTGACCGAGCAAACCCGTGGCATGGGGAATTTCAACGCCACCGAGGATCAGCTTGCGGCCCTCGACCAGCTTGTGCACATCGTAGCCCTGCCCGACGCGGAAATTCATTTGCGTGCCCTCAGTATCATTGCCGCCAGCGCCAGATCGGCCGGATAGGTGACTTTCAGATTGGTCGAATCAGCCCGCACCAGCTTCGGCTTGAGGCCCATTGCCTCGATGGCGCCGGCTTCGTCGGTGACGGCCATGTCGGTCTTGAAGGCCTGATCGAGCCGGGCATAGCGGAACATTTGCGGCGTCTGCGCCTGCCACAGGCCGTCGCGCGGCTCGGTGGCGGCGACGCGCTGGCCGGCATCGGCCCGCTTCAGGGTGTCGGCGACAGGCACGGCGAGCAGGCCGCCGACCGGGTCATCGGCCAGCTCGGCAAACAGGGCATCGAGCATGGCCGCCGACAGGCAGGGGCGCGCTGCGTCATGCACGAGTATCCAGTCGTCGTCGGCCGCCACGGTCGATGCAGCACGCAATCCGTTGCGTACGCTCTCGGCTCGCGTCGCGCCACCACAGCGCACGGTTTCGAGCTTGGCGCCGAGTTCGCTCCAGTCGAAACGCGGCCACCACGGATCGTCCGGGGCCAGCACGACCCATACCCGTTCGATGTCCGGGCAAGCGGTCAAAGCCTTCAAGGTATGGAAAATCAGCGGGCGACCGAGAAGGTCGAGGTACTGTTTGGGCTTCTCGCTACCGAAGCGGGAACCGCTGCCGGCAGCGGGAACGATTGCGTAATGGCGTGGCATGGCTTAATTTTACTGAATAACGATCAGAAAAGAGGGATCGCATGAGTTTCGTCGCTCCTGAACTGGCTGCTCCGGTTGAAGCCTTTGCCACCGCACTGGGTATCGGCCTGCTCATCGGCATGGAGCGCGAACGGCGCCCGGATGCCTCGGCCGGCCTGCGTACCTACGCACTAGTCGCCATGCTCGGCTGCCTGTTTGCGTTACTTGGCGAGAAAACCGGCGGTCCCTGGCTGCTGGTCGCCGGCCTGGTGGTGATCGCCGGCAGCATGGTGGCTTCGAATTTCTCAGCCCAGCAGGAAGAACAATATCGCGGCTTCACCTCCGAAGCCGCCATCATCATCACCTATGGCCTCGGCGCCGCCGTCTGGTTCGGCTATTCGACACTGGCCGTGATGCTGGCCATCACCACCACTGTACTCCTCTATTTCAAGGCGGAATTGCGCCAGTTCAGCGAGCGGACGACACCCAAGGACATCAACTCCATCCTGCAATTCGCCGTGCTCTCGCTGGTCATCCTGCCCATTCTGCCGAGCGAGGACTTCGGGCCGTACAACGCCATCAATCCCCGACAGGTCTGGTACATGGTGGTGCTCATCTCCGGGCTGGCGCTGGCCGGCTACCTCGCCCTGCGTATTGTCGGCGCCAGGCACGGGGCGGCACTGCTCGGCATTTTCGGCGGGCTGGCCTCGTCGACGGCAACGACCATGATGTTCTCGCGCCACGCCCGCGACCATGACCACCTGATCCCCATGTCGGCCATCGTCATCCTGATCGCCAACATCATGGTCATGATCCGCATCGGCATCGTTTCCAGCCTGCTTGCGCCGGGTCTGGCAACACCGATTGCGATTGTTTTCGCCTGCGGCATTGTGCCGGGGGTGGCGATGTCCCTGTATGGCTGGAAGGTGCTGAGCGCAGCCGGGCCGCTGCCGATGCCGGAAGTCAAGAATCCGACCGAGTTGCGCACGGCCATTTCCTTCGGCCTGCTCTACGCCATCGTCCTCCTCGCTTCGGCCTGGCTACAGGACATCGCTGGCAGCAGCGGTGTCTTCATCGTCGCCCTGGCCTCCGGCCTGACCGATGCCGACGCCAGCGTGCTCTCCAGCCTGCGCATGTTCAACCTGCAAAAACTGCTCGGTGGCGATGCCGTTATTGCCGTGACACTGGCCCTGATGGCCAACCTGGTTTTCAAGATCGGTCTGGTCCTCAGTATCGGCGGAGCGAAACTGGCCCGTCACGCCCTGCCCGGCCTGCTCGCCATCGGCGGCGGCATGGCGGCTGGATTACTACTGGTTTGAGGTGACGCCATGACCCACACCCGTCCGCCCGCCGTTGCCGGCAGCTTCTACCCGGCGAACCCGGCCACCCTGGCGGCGACGGTCGATCAGCTACTGGCCGGTGCCGGCGCGGCTACAAGCATGCAGCCCAAGGCGCTGATCGTGCCACACGCCGGCTATGTCTATTCCGGCTCAACCGCAGCCACGGCCTACGCCACGCTGGCTCCGTGGGCCGCGACCATCCGCCGCGTCATCCTGCTCGGCCCGACGCACCGGGTCGCCGTCGACGGCATCGCGCTGCCGGAAGCCCGGGCCTTTGCCACTCCGCTGGGCACAATCAGCATCGATGCGCCGGCCAGTGCTGCCATCGCCGACTTGCCGCAGATCGTCTTCAGCGACAAGGTCCATGCCCTTGAGCACTCACTGGAGGTACATCTGCCTTTCCTCCAGCGGGTGCTTCCCGACTTCACACTGCTACCGCTCGCCGTCGGCCACGCCGTGCCCGAGGCTATCGCCGAGGTGCTCGACCGCCTGTGGGGCGGTCCGGAAACGCTGATCGTCGTCAGTTCCGACCTCTCGCACTTCCTGTCCTACGCCACGGCACAGCAGGTCGATGGCAACACCTGCCGGCACATACTGCAATTCGATCAGCACATCCATCCCGAACAGGCTTGCGGCGCCTACCCGATCAACGGTTTGCTCTGTGCTGCCAAGCGCCGTGGCCTGACCCCGACCTTGCTCGGCCTGTGCAATTCGGGCGACACGGCCGGCGACAAGAGCCGCGTCGTTGGTTACGCGAGTTTTTCCTTCACTGAAAGCGCCGGCCATGACTGATCTCGGCAATGCGCTACTGAGTCTGGCCCGCCATGCCATCGCCAGCCAGCTGGGCAGCGTCAGCATCGCTCCGGAAGATTTTCCAGCCCTGCACGCCATGGGTGCCACCTTCGTGACCCTGACCCAGCGTGGCGAATTGCGCGGTTGCATCGGCAGCCTCGAAGCCTGGCGGCCGCTGGCCGAGGATGTGGCACAAAACGCCCGCGCCGCCGCCTTTCGCGACCCGCGCTTCAAGCCGTTGACTGCCGGTGAGCTACCCATCACCCGCGTCGAAGTCTCGCTGCTGACGCCGTCGGAACCGATCTCATTCACCAGCGAGGCCGATGCGCTGGCCCAGTTGCGTCCGCAAATCGACGGCGTCATTTTTACCGCCGGCCCGCGGCGCTCGACATTCCTGCCTCAGGTCTGGGAGCAGTTGCCCGAACCGGCCACCTTCATGGCTCACCTCAAGCAGAAGGCCGGGCTGCCAGCCAGCTATTGGGGGCCGGATGTCCGCCTCGAACGTTACGTGGTCAAAAAGTGGAAGGAGGCTGCACCATGAGCGCCGCCGAGTCACTTTTCCCCGGCCGCTGGTGGCACGCCTTGCCCGATGGCCGGGTCCAGTGCGATCTCTGTCCGCGCGACTGCCAGCTGCACGAAGGCCAGCGCGGCGCCTGCTTCGTCCGGCAGATGGTCGATGGCGCCATGCAACTGACGACCTATGGCCGCTCCTCCGGCTTCTGCATTGATCCCATCGAGAAAAAACCGCTCAATCACTTTTATCCGGGCAGCAGCATCCTGTCCTTCGGCACGGCCGGCTGCAACCTCGCCTGCCGCTTCTGCCAGAACTGGGATATCTCCAAATCGAAGGACATGGACCGCCTGATGGACAGCGCCAGCCCCCAGGCCATTGCCTTGGCTGCCCGACAGCACGGGGCCGACAGCGTGGCCTACACCTACAACGACCCGGTGGTCTTTGCCGAATACGCCATCGATACCGCGCTGGCCTGTCGCGAGCAGGGCATCCGCAACGTCGCGGTAACCGCCGGCTACATTCACCCGGCGCCGGCCCGCGACTTCTTCGCCGTCATGGATGCAGCCAACGTCGATCTCAAGGCCTTCACGGAAAGTTTTTACCACAAGCTCTGCGTCGGCCATCTGCAACCGGTCCTCGACACGCTGGCCATCATTCACCACGAAACCGACTGCTGGCTGGAGATCACCACCCTGCTCATCCCCGGCCAGAACGACAGCGCGCAGGAGATCAAGGAACTGGCCAACTGGGTCGCCCGCGAACTCGGTCCGGATGTCCCGCTGCATTTTTCCGCCTTTCACCCGGACTGGAAAATGGGCGACACCCCGCCGACGCCGCCCGCCACGCTCGTACAGGCGCGCCGCATCGCCATCGACGCCGGCCTGCATCACGTTTTTACGGGCAATGTCCATGACCCCGAAGGCGGCACAACCTTCTGCCCCCACTGCAAAGCCGCGCTGATCATCCGCGACTGGTACGATATTCATCGCTACGACCTGACCCCCGAAGGCCATTGCCCACACTGCCAGACCGCGATTGCCGGCCGCTTCGGCAAGATGCTCGGTCATGCCGGCCAAGCCTTCGGCCCCAAACGCATCCCCGTCCGTCTCTCAAAATGAACCGCTACATCACCCAGCAAACGCCCCATGGCTCGCTACACGGCCAGCTTGAACTGCCCGAGGAGCCGCGTGGCCTGATCCTCGTCGCCCGCGCCCATCACGCCGCGCAGGATGTCGCCATCTCATCCTGCTTCGGCGAATTCGGTTTCGCCACCTTCACCATGGAACTGCTGACGGCCCAGGAGATGCAGTATTCCGATGCGACGCAAAATGTCCCACGGCTCACCCAGCGCCTGATCGACATCCTCGACATGATCCGCATCGACGGCGACATGGAGAAACTGCCGCTGGCCATTTTCACCACCGGCGATGTCGCCCCGGCTGCCATTCGTGCCGCCGCCCAGCGCGACACACAGGTCATGGCCGTGGCCTGCCATGGCGGCCTGATCGACCGAGCCGGCGGGCAGGCGCTCGACCTGCTCATCGCACCGCTGCTGATGATCTTCAACGCTGACGATCTGGCCGGGAATGCCGCCTGGCAGCGCGCCGCTTCGCGTCTTGCCTGCACTCACGAGATGCAGATCATCGATATCGGCGAAGACCCCGCCAAACCCGCGGCCGGCTGGTTTTTGCCACATCTCACCCTTTGATCGAGATCAATTATTGGTGATAGCCAATTGAACGCTTCAGGACTAGACTGACCATGTAGCTAACTATCAGGGAGACTCCGATGTCCATCTTCGACGCTCCACTCGCTCGTTGCGAGGATTTTCATACACTCGTCATGACCGACGAAACCCAGGCCGAATGTGCTCACGAGCATGATTGCCCACCCGGCCACAAGTGTCCGTTAGACACCTATTTCACAGAATCCAGCGGAATCAGTGAAGAAGCCAGCGTACAAATGCTGAACGCCAGTCATCAGGCAATCCAGCCAAGGCATTAAGCGCATCATTGTCATCGACAGCCGGGCCTCCCCGGCTTTTTTACGGGCATCTGAATACTCTGACAGTTTTTCCCGGGGGCTAACCAGCCTTAGGCGTGGTGACCGCATGGTCTTTCCTGGATCTATAATCGATAAAAATCGACCGGGGGATTCGACGAGATGAACAAGATAGGCGACATGAGGGTCCTGTTTTCAGCGTCCATTTTTCTTGGCGCAATCTTTCTGATCCTTTCGTCACCGGCATCGGCTGAGTTGGCGCCACAGACCGATACACCGCCGACCCGCATCCTCCATGTCATGAGCTACCACACGCCATGGCGCTGGACTGAAGGCCAACTGGAGGGATTCAAGACTGGGCTTGGGGGTATCAAGGCCGAATTCAAGGTATTCGAATTGGACACCAAGCGCCATTCTGAGGCCAGGCAGAAAGCAGAGCGCGGCGCGGCGGCCCGTGCACTCATCGAGCAATGGGCGCCACACCTGATCTACACCACAGACGACGACGCCCAGGAACTCGTTACCCGTCATTATCTGAACACACCGATTGTCCAGGTATTCAGCGGCGTGAACAATGCGCCCGAACAATACGGTTTCGACAAAGCCGACAACGTGACCGGTGTCGTCGAACACGAGCATTTTTCAGAATCCGTAACGTTGCTCAAGCGTGTTGTACCTGGCATGAAACGGATGGTGGTGGTGCTCGACAATGCGGCAATGTGGGGACCGGTCGTCGAGCGAATGAAGATGGCGAAGCTGCCACCTGATGTCAGCATTGTGGCTTGGGAAACCATCCGGACATTCCACGAGTTCAAGCAGCGCATGGCTGCTTACCCGGAGATGGCGGATGCGATTGCGCTGATTGGCATCTTCAATTTCAAGGATGCAGCAGGCAAGAACGTACCGTTTCAGGATGTGCTGCGGTGGACAGCAGAAAACTCCACGCTGCCTGATCTCAGTTTCTGGATTGACCGGGTTTATCACGGGACGCTGCTGGCGGTTACCGTCTCTGAACGCGAACAAGGCTTGGCTGCCGGGCGACTGGCAAGACAGGTTCTGGTCGATCGAAAATCACCTCGTGAACTACCCATCCAGACCACCACCAAGGGAACCCCAGTGATCAACCTCGCCCGGGCCAATAAGCTTGGCATCCGCGTGCACAGCGATTTGCTCCTGTCCACGCAGGTCATTACCCGCTTTGACTGGAATGCGAAATGACGCAGGGGCTACGCGCCAAGGTGCTATTGATCGCTGGCAGCGCGCTTGTTCTGACAGTGCTTGCCGTACTGCTGACGGCAGCTCATACCTTTTCCCAAGCCTATGGCAAGGCTGTAACCGAACGTAGTGTCGCCGTCTCGCATGAGATGGCTACCCAACTTGAACGCATTCTGGCATTGGGATTACGTGCCGATGAGATCATCGGTTTTGACGACCAATGCAACGGCGCGGTCAGCAGCCATGAGGATCTGGAGATCGTTGCCGTATATTCAGCCAATGGCCGGGTGCTGTTCCAGAATTCGTCCGGCGTTGCCAGCAAACGCCTGCCCGACCTGCCGTCTGCCCAGGCCGCGATCAGCACGACCAGCGAGCAGCAATTCACCTTCAAAATCCAGGGGCAGGATTTTTTCGCCACGCTCAAGCCAGTGGTCGACGCGACGGGCCAAGCCGTTGGTGCGGTAGTGATTGGCTCCTCGCAAGAAAATCTCGATCGCCGCCTGGCGAACTTTGTCTCGAGAGTACTTGGGGTGGGTGGATTGTTCATCGTCCTTGGTTTGGCTCTTCTCTACTGGGCGCTCACCCGCTACGTCATCCAGCCCTTGCTGGATGTCATCGATTCTGTAAACAAGCTGCGCGACCTGGACGAGGACGTCCCTGAATCGATCCAGGTCAATGCCACCGGAGAGGCCAAAATGCTGGTGGATACCTTCAACCGCTTGCTCATGCAGAAAGCACGGCAACGCCGTGAACTGTCAGTAGCCAAGGAACTGGCCGAAAGTTCCAACCGGGCCAAGAGCAGCTTCCTTGCCAACATGAGCCACGAACTTCGGACACCGATGAACGGCATCATGGGCATGCTGGAACTCGCCAGGCGACGCATGATCGATCCCAAGGGAGTCGATCAACTCGACAAGGCCAAAGGCGCTGCCAAAAATCTTCTGGCCATCCTCAACGACATTCTCGATCTTTCCAAGATCGAAGCCCAGCGCATGGATCTTGACGAACTTCCCATGCAAATCGCCGATATCATCGAAAGTCTCTCCAGCGTACATGCTCACATCGCCGCGGAGAAAGGTTTGACGTTTGAAGTAAACGTACCGGATGAACTCCTGCATATGCGGCTGGTGGGCGACCCGCTGCGCCTCGGACAAATCCTGGTCAACCTTTCGAGCAACGCCATCAAATTTACAGACCGCGGGCGCATCACCCTGAGCACCCGACAACTCGAGACTTCCACGGAAGCCGTGCGACTGCACTTTGAAATCGTGGATACCGGTATCGGCATCAGCCCTGAGGCACTGGATCGACTGTTCCTGTCCTTCGAGCAGGGTGACAACGGGATGACCCGGAAATACGGCGGCACCGGACTGGGCTTGGCGATCAGCAAGCGACTGGCGCAACAGATGGGGGGTGAGATCGGTGTTGAAAGCACCCCAGGTGTCGGAAGTACTTTCTGGTTCAATGTCCAACTCAAGCGTCAGGTCCGTGGCGATGCACTGCCGATGCAGATTAGCCCGCAGAAATCAGCCGAAGAACACCTATGCCAGAATTATGCAGGCACCCGCATTCTTCTGGCGGAGGACGAACCGATCAATCAGGAAATCTCCCTGGCATTGTTGGCGAATGTCGGACTTGCCGTCGACGTCGCCGAGGATGGACAGCAGGCACTGGAAATGGCGTGCCAGAAACGCTACGCACTGATCCTGATGGACATGCAAATGCCGACTCTCAATGGTGTGGAGGCGACGAAAGCCATTCGCGCCGCTTCTTTGAATCCGACTACGCCGATTCTGGCGATGACCGCCAATGCCTTTGATGAAGACCGCAAGCTCTGCCTGCGCGCTGGCATGGACGACCATATTCCCAAACCGGTTGATCCGGAACTTTTGTATGCAACGTTGGTGAAATGGCTCGAAAGGCCCAGCCAATCAGCAGAAGCTTGATGCAAAAGCCTGCCGCCGGGTCATCTATCCCAAACAGCGGGATTTCCCATCGAAATCCGATGACGCTTATTTTTCCCGGTCAGCAGGGAAGGCAAGGATCAGGCAGCCCCGTGACGCTATAATTCCTGCCCCTCAACGCTGCCCTTTCCCGAGTGTCTGCTGCACAGTCCCTGCTATCTCTTCCGTCCCTGCCCAAGGCGGGTAGCCGTATCGACCTGCCGGCCCTGGCTGGTTCTGCCGACGCGCTGGCGCTGGCCGAAATCGCCATGCATCATCCCGGCAAGTTGCTGGCGGTTGTCAGCGCCAGTGCGGCCGATGCCCAGCGACTGCTCGAAGAAATCCCCTGGTTTGGACCAAAGCTGCGCGTGCGTCTCCTACCGGACTGGGAAACGCTGCCCTATGACCATTTCTCGCCGCACCAGGATCTCGTCTCCGAGCGCCTCGCGACACTGTGGGCAGCGACCCAGGGCGAGATCGACATTCTGCTCGTGCCGGCCTCGACCGCCGTCTATCGCCTGGCCCCGCCGGCCTTCCTGGCGGCCTATACCTTCGCCTTCCAGAAGGGTCAGAGGCTCGACGCCGATAAATTCCGCAGCCAGGTAACGCTGGCCGGCTACGCCCACGTCACGCAGGTCGTCTCGCCCGGCGAATACTCGATACGCGGCGGGCTGATCGACCTTTTCCCGATGGGCTCGCAACTGCCCTACCGGCTCGACCTGTTCGACGATGAAATCGAAAGCATCAAGACATTCGACGTCGATACCCAGCGCACGGTCTATCCCGTGCCCGAAGTCCGCCTCCTGCCGGCCCGCGAATTCCCAATGGACGACAAGGGGCGCACCCATTTCCGCCAGTGCTTCCGCGAACGCTTCGAGGGTGACCCGGCCAAATCGGGCATCTACAAGGACATCTCGACCGGCATCGCCAGCGCCGGCATCGAGTACTACCAGCCGCTCTTCTTCGACGAGATGGCCAGCCTTTTCGACTACCTGCCGAAGGACGCCGTCTTCGTCACCCATGGCGATGCCCCGGCCGCCATCGCTGCCTTCTGGGCCGATACGAAATCGCGCTACAACCTCCTGCAGGGTGACAAGGCCCGTCCGCTGTTGCCGCCCGACGAGCTCTTCCTCTCCGATGAAGCCTTCTTCACCGCCGCCAAAGCCTACGGACGCCTTGCCTTTGAGCGCCAGGAAACAGCCGGAAAGCTGCCCAATATCGCCGTGGACCGCCGCAGCGACACCCCGCTCGGCGCGCTGAAGGATTACCTCACCGGCTTTACAGGCCGGGTCTTGCTGGTCGCCGAAACAGCCGGCCGGCGCGAAACCCTGGCCGCAATGCTGGCAGAACACGGCCTGAAACCCGAAGCCAGCGCCGATCTGTCAGCATTCCTGAAGGGCAAAGCGCAACTGGCGCTCGGCATCGGCCCGCTGCAAGCCGGCTTTGCCCTCGACAAGCTCGCCTTCATCACCGAAACCGAGT
>CAIYYE010000084.1 GCA_903930395.1 uncultured beta proteobacterium | reverse complement strand
CTGGCGGAAGAGGTTGCTGAAATCAACGGTGTGCCTTGGCAAGCGGCAAAAGTGGCAAGAAATCTCGAAATATGCGCCGGGCTTGCACCCACCTGGATCCAGACCTGCTGGTTTGGCCTCGATGGCGTGGCGCCATCGGCACTTTCGCGCGACGCCTATTGCGCGTTGCTCCGGCCGCTCGCCGAAAAGCTCGCGGGTGTCCATCTCTATGGTCTGGCGAGGCCTTCGCTGCAACCGGCTGCGCCGCGGCTGAGCGCCCTGCCGGCGGCTGAGTTGCTCGATTTTGCCGGCGAGATAGAAAAACAAACGGGCATCCGGGTCATTGTCTCCCCGTGATGCCCGCTGCGATCCTCAGTGCCCCTTGCGGGGCAAAAATCAGGCGGCCTTTTTAGCGTGGGCGCGCGCCGACTTCTTCAGGGACTTGAACAGTTCCGGTTCCTGTGACTTGAGGTACTCGACGACTTCCCAGTCGTCGCGCTTGATGTTCTTGATATCGACCTGCTCGACATGGACCAGGCGCAGCAGTTCGCGCACCGGCTTGGGCATGTTGCGGCCGCTTTCATAGCGGGAACCGCCACTCTGCGTGACACCCAGGGTGGACCAGAATTGTTGCTGGTTGAGGCCGAGCTTGCGACGGATTTCGCGAGCATCGATCTTTTCGATGGTTTTTACAGTGGTCATCAGTCGATCTCCATACGCTAGCGGAATAAGCCTACCCAAGCATCCTAGCGATATATGCCATAGGTGATAGAACTAAGTGTATAGAGGGATATGACGTTTCGCAAGTGAGAATGCCGTTAAATTTATCAAATACGTGTGAAGTATTTATCGTTTTGCCGGATTTCGTGTGGGCGCCCAGCACGGCAGGCGTCTTTGGCCTTTCCGAATTCCAGAGGATGTTCTAAGATCGGTCGATCTATAAAAGCCGGTTTCGGGAGAGCGTCATGCAGGTGCGGGAAATACTTCGGGTCAAGGGCGGTACGCTGTACACGGCGGCGCCTCAGCAATCTCTCGCCTTCGCCATCGACAGCATGGCGGAACTGGATGTGGGTTCGCTGGTGGTCATGGATGGCGGCAAGATGGTCGGCATGCTGACCTTCCGCGAAGTGCTCCAGGCGCTCAAGGGCAAGGCGGCATGTGCCGAAAGCCTGACGGTCGGCGACGTCATGGTGACCGATCCGGTGACTGTCTTCCCCGAAATGGAAGCCAACGACCTGCGTCGCCTGATGATCGAGAAGCGTTCGCGCTATCTGCCGGTGCTCGAGAACGATACCCTCATGGGGGTTATCTCCTTTCTCGATGTGGCCAAGGCCGTGCTCGAAGAGCAGGGTTTCGAGAACAAGATGCTCAAAAGCTATATCAAGAACTGGCCGACCGATCCACAAGCCTGAACGGTATGCCACGAAAAGGCAGCTTCGGCTGCCTTTTTTTCGTTCGTGCCTGGCGCCGGCTCCCGGAGGGCTTTGGCCGGGCATGGTAAACTCCCTGCTTCCCTATTAGAACGCTGCTTCCATGTCCGGCAATACTTTTGGCACTCTGTTTACCGTTACTTCCTTTGGCGAGTCGCACGGCCCGGCGATCGGTTGTGTCGTCGATGGCTGCCCGCCCGGGCTGGCCCTGTGCGAAGCCGATATCCAGGCCGAACTGGATCGTCGCAAGCCGGGCACCTCGCGCCATGTGACGCAGCGCCGCGAGCCCGATACGGTGGAGATTCTCTCGGGCGTGTTCGAGGGCAAGACGACCGGCACGCCAATCGGCCTGCTCATCCGCAATCAGGACCAGCGCAGCAAGGATTACGGCAATATTGCCGATACCTTCCGCCCCGGTCATGCCGACTACACCTATACGCAAAAATATGGCTTCCGCGATTATCGCGGCGGTGGCCGTTCATCGGCTCGCGAGACCGCGGTGCGCGTCGCCGCCGGGGCGATTGCCCGCAAGTGGCTGCTTGAGCGCTATGGCGTCAGTATTTGCGGCTGGATGAGCGCTCTCGGCCCGATCGATATTCCCTTTGTGTCGGCCAACGACATCCGCGAAAACGCCTTCTTTGCGCCCAATGCCGCACTGGTGCCCGAGCTTGAGAGCTACATGGACAGCCTGCGCAAATCGCTCGATTCGGTCGGTGCCAAGATCACCGTGACGGCGACCGGCGTCCCGCCGGGCTGGGGCGAACCGGTTTATGACCGGCTCGATGCCGAAATCGCCTACGCCATGATGGGTATCAATGCCGTCAAGGGCGTTGAAGTCGGCGCCGGCTTTGCGTCGGTGGCCCAGCGCGGCAGCGAGCATGGGGACGAGATGACGCCGCAAGGTTTCCTGACCAACAATGCGGGTGGCGTACTTGGCGGCATTTCGACCGGGCAGGACATCGTCGTCAATATGGCGATTAAGCCGACCTCGTCGATTGCCCAGCCGCGTCGCTCGATTGATCGTCAGGGCAAAGCCATTGAAGTGGCGACCGAGGGACGGCACGACCCCTGTGTCGGCATCCGTGCGACGCCGATTGCCGAAGCCATGCTGGCGCTGGTCTTGATCGACCACGCCTTGCGCCACCGGGCGCAGTGTGCCGATGTCGACTGCCAAACGCCGCGCATCGCCGGCAAAATCGCGTAATATTTCGTTTTTAGGCCGCGTTGGCGGCTGATAATTGCAATAGGGGGAAATATGCAGGTTGATCACCACGATTTATATTCGGAATTTCCGGAATTCAAGGCTGCCATTGACACGTTGAAGGTCGGTAACGCCTATTTTTCCCGTCAGTTCGCGTCCTACAGCCGCCTGACCGGCAAGGTCGAAGACCTTGAAGAGCATGACATGCCGGTTGCCGATTTCACCATCGAAGACATGAAGAAGCAGCGCGTCAAGCTCAAGGACGAGATCTATCACCTGCTGCTCGCCTTCCGCGCCGGCCAGGAATCCGTCAAGGCCTGATCGGCCCGTCGCCCGACCATGCATCCGGTAAAATAGCCGGATGCATGCTTTGCCTTACTGGCGCCTCTCGGGCTACTACTTCTTCTATTTCGCCTTCATCGGCGCCTTCTCGCCCTATTTCGGGCTCTATCTCCAGTCACTGAATTTTTCTGCCTGGGACATCGGTTTGCTGATGTCGCAGATGCAGTTGATGCGTCTTTTTGGTCCCAACCTCTGGGGCTGGCTGGCCGATCGTTTCGGTCGCCGCCTGGCCATCATCCGCCTCGCTGCCATCATCGGGCTGGCCGGCTTCAGCGCCTTTTTCTGGCTCGACAAACTGCCTGGCATGCTGCTGGCGATGGCGGTGCTCGCCTTCTTCTGGAGCGCCGCGCTGCCCCTGGTCGAGACCCTGACTTTCGATCATCTGCGCGAGGAGCGCGGGCGCTACAGCCGCATCCGCCTTTGGGGCTCGGTCGGTTTCATTGTCGCCGTGATGGGGACCGGTGCGCTCCTCGACATGACCTCGCCGCTTGGTGTGCTCTGGGTCTGCTGGGCGATCCTTGTCGGGATTTTGCTTTATGCCCTGGCCCTGTCCGAGGCGCCGCCGGTTCCGCATGCCCGTGACGGCCAGCCGATTGGCGAAATCCTGCGCCAGCCCAAAGTCATCGCGCTGATGGCGGCCTGCTTCGCCATGTCGGCGGCGCATGGAGCGTTCTACGTTTTCTATTCGATTCACCTCGACGCCCACGGCTACTCGAAAACCGAAGTGGGCTTGCTCTGGTCGCTCGGCGTGGTCGCGGAAATCGTCGTGTTCATGCTCATGGCAAAGCTGTCGCGTAGATTTTCGCTACGTGCCATCCTGCTCGCCAGTTTTGCTGCAGCCGTCATCCGCTTTCTGCTCATGGGCTGGGGCGTCGAGTCGGCGGCCATCATGATTCTTGTCCAGCTCTTGCACGGCCTGACTTTCGGGGCTTATCACGCGGCTTCCATCGCCGCCGTCAACCAGTGGTTTCCCGGTCGGGCGCAGGGGCGCGGGCAGGCACTTTATTCCAGCCTGTCGTTCGGTGCCGGCGGCTTGCTGGGCGCCTTGATCAGTGGCCGGACCTGGGATTGGCTGGGGTCCGGCTGGACCTTCTCTCTCGGTTCGCTGTTTGCGCTGGCCGGCTTTGTCCTGGTCTGGGGCTGGGTCAAGGCAAATACTGAAGTCGACCGCCCGGATCGGGCAAAAAACGGCGATCCTGTGCAATAATTCATCGTTTTACGGCTCACTTTACGCACCATGTCGAAGACCCTTTACGACAAGCTTTGGGAGAACCACGTTGTCCATCAGGAAGATGATGGCACGGCGCTTCTCTACATCGACCGTCACCTTGTACACGAAGTCACCAGCCCGCAGGCTTTTGAAGGCCTCAAGCTGGCCGGCCGCAAGCCCTGGCGTGTCTCGTCCATCGTCGCGACGCCGGACCACAACACGCCGACCGACCATTGGGAAGAAGGTATCAAGGACCCGATTTCGCGTCAGCAGGTCGAAACGCTCGACGCCAATATCCGCGAAGTCGGTGCCCTGGCTTATTTTCCGTTCAAGGATCAGCGCATGGGCATTCTCCATGTCGTCGGCCCGGAAAATGGCGCGACACTGCCCGGCATGACCGTGGTTTGCGGCGATTCGCATACCTCGACGCATGGTGCCTTCGCTTGCTTGGCGCACGGTATCGGCACCTCGGAAGTCGAGCATGTGCTGGCCACCCAGTGCCTGCTGCAAAAGAAATCGAAGACCATGCTGGTCGCCGTCGAAGGCAAGCTCGGCAAGGGCGTCACGGCCAAGGATGTGGCGCTGGCCATCATCGGCACCATCGGCACGGCCGGCGGTACGGGCTATGCCATCGAATTCGGTGGCAGCGCGATTCGTGGCCTGAGCATGGAAGGGCGCATGACCCTGTGCAACATGGCCATCGAAGGCGGCGCCCGCATGGGTTTTGTCGCCGTTGACGACAAGACCATCAATTACCTCAAGGATCGCCCGTTCTCGCCCAAGGGCGAAGTCTGGGACCAGGCCGTGGCCTACTGGCGCACGCTGCAGTCCGACGCCGGTGCCCAGTTTGACCGCGTCGTTACGCTGAAGGCCGAAGACATTCGCCCGCAAGTGACCTGGGGCACCTCGCCGGAAATGGTGGTGGCCATCGATTCGCTGGTTCCCGATCCGGCCAAGCAGGCCGATCCGGTCAAGCGCGAAGGCATGGAACGCGCCCTGCAGTACATGGGTCTCAATCCCAATACACCGATCAACGAGATCGCCATCGACAAGGTTTTCATCGGTTCGTGTACCAATTCGCGCATTGAGGATTTGCGCGAAGCGGCATCCGTCCTCAAGGGGCGCCATGTCGCCGCCACCGTCAAGCTGGCCCTGGCTGTGCCGGGTTCTGGTCTGGTCAAGCGGCAGGCCGAGGCGGAAGGTCTGGACAAGGTCTTTCTGGCCGCCGGTTTCGAGTGGCGCGAGCCGGGTTGCTCGATGTGTCTGGCCATGAATGCCGACCGTCTGGAGCCGGGCGAGCGTTGTGCCTCGACCTCGAACCGCAATTTTGAAGGTCGGCAGGGGCCGGGTGGGCGTACCCATCTGGTCAGCCCGGCGATGGCAGCAGCGGCGGCGATTGCCGGCCGTTTCGCCGATGTCCGCGACGTTCTGTAAGAAGGAGCGACGATCATGAAACATTTATTTGTCGTGTTGGCCGTATTGGGTCTGGCCGCCTGCAACACCGCCCAGGGCGTCAAGAAGGATGTCGCTATCGGTGCCGAAAAGACCGGCGAGGTCTTGCAGAAGGGTGGCGAGGTGGTCGGGGGTGCTCTGCAGAAGGGCGGCGAGGCCGTCGGTGGTGCCCTCAAGAAGAGCGGCGAAGCCGTGCAGAAAGCGGTGGAGTAATGGATAAATTCGTTCGTCTGGAAGGTCTGGTCGCACCCCTCGACCGCAATAACGTCGATACCGATGCGATCATCCCGAAGCAGTTCCTGAAATCGATCAAGCGCTCGGGTTTTGGCCCGAATGCCTTTGATGAGTGGCGCTACATGGATGTCGGTGAGCCCGGGCAGGATGCCTCGGGGCGGCCAAAAAATCCGAATTTCGTGCTCAATCAGGCGCGTTACCAAGGGGCCGAAGTGCTCCTGACGCGCGCCAATTTCGGCTGCGGCAGTTCGCGCGAGCACGCGCCCTGGGCGCTGCTCGATTTCGGCTTCAAGGCGATCATCGCCGAATCCTTTGCCGACATCTTCTTCAACAACTGCTACAAGAACGGCATTGTCCCCATCGTCCTGCCGGCAGCTGAAATCGCCGCCCTCTTTGCACAGGTCGAGGCGACGCCGGGCTACAAGCTGGTCGTTGATCTGCAGGCGCAGGCCGTGATCCGCCCTGATGGCTACGGCATTCCCTTCGCCATCGACGCTTTCCGCAAGGAGTGCCTGATCAATGGCTGGGACGACATCGGCCTGACCCTGCGTCATGCCGAAAAAATCCGCGAATTTGAAGATAAGCGTCGCATCAGCCAGCCCTGGCTGTTTAGTTGAGGCGGTGATTCGTTATTGGTAATTGGTCATTGGGGGCTGGATCCTCGATCCTAAGGAGTTGTTATGAAAGTTTGTGTTCTGCCGGGTGACGGCATTGGTCCGGAAATTGTTGCTGAAGCGGTGCGTGTGCTCAAGTCGCTCGACCTCAACAAGCTGGAGCTGGAAGAAGGTCTGATCGGCGGCGGGGCGGTTGATGCGACCGGTACGCCGTATCCGGAAGCGACCAAGAAGCTGACCGCCGAAGCCGATGCCATTCTGCTCGGCGCCGTCGGCGGCCCGAAATGGGACGTGCTTGCCCGCGAACTCCGCCCGGAACGTGGTCTGCTCGGTATCCGCAAGGATCTCGGCCTGTTCGCCAACCTCCGTCCGGCGATTCTCTATCCGGAACTGGCCAATGCCTCGACGCTCAAGCCGGAAGTGGTTTCGGGTCTCGACATCCTGATTGTCCGCGAACTGACCGGCGACATCTACTTCGGCCAGCCGCGCGGTATCCGTGAAGAAAACGGCGAGCGCGTCGGCTTCAATACCATGGTCTACAGCGAGTCGGAAATCCGCCGTATCGGTCATGTCGCCTTCCAGGCTGCGCAGAAGCGCAACAAGAAGCTGTGCTCTGTGGATAAGATGAATGTGCTCGAAACCACTCAGCTCTGGCGCGACGTGATGATCGAGATTGCCCATGACTACCCGGACGTCGAACTCAGCCACATGCTGGTCGATAACGCCGCGATGCAACTGGTCAAGGCACCCAAGCAGTTCGACGTGATGGTCACCGGCAACATGTTCGGCGACATCCTGTCGGACGAAGCCTCGATGCTCACCGGCTCCATCGGCATGCTCCCTTCGGCCTCGCTCGATGCCAACAACAAGGGCATGTACGAGCCCTCGCACGGCTCGGCACCGGATATCGCCGGCCAGGGCGTGGCCAATCCGCTGGCTACCATCCTGTCGGTGGCGATGCTGCTGCGCTACACCTTTGGTCTCGAAGAGCAGGCACTGCGCGTCGAAAACGCGGTCAAAAAGGTGCTTGCCCAGGGCTATCGAACCGGCGACATTTACGAGCGCGGGACGACCAAGGTTGGTACAAAGGAAATGGGCGACGCCGTACTGGCAGCGTTGGCGTAAACCGGAAGACGCATTCGTGCGTTAAACAAAGCTTATATTCGGAGAGAGAGTTATGAAGAAGGTTGGTCTGGTCGGTTGGCGTGGCATGGTTGGCTCCGTGCTGATGCAGCGGATGGTGGAAGAGGGCGATTTCGCCCATATCGACCCCGTCTATTTTTCGACGTCCGCTGCCGGCGGCAAGGCCCCGTCCTTTGGCGGCAAGGAAGCCTCCCTGCCGCTTCAGGATGCCTCGAATATCGACGCCCTGAAGGCCTGCGATATCATCATCACCTGCCAGGGTGGCGACTACACCAAGGAAGTCTTCGGCAAGCTGCGCGCCACCGGCTGGAACGGTCACTGGATCGACGCCGCGTCTTCGCTGCGCATGGCTGACGACGCGGTGATCGTGCTCGACCCGGTCAACATGCACGTCATCAAGGACGCGCTGGGCAAGGGCGGCAAGAACTGGATCGGCGGCAACTGCACTGTCTCGCTCATGCTGATGGGCCTCGGCGGCCTGTTCCAGAACGACCTGATCGAATGGGCAACCTCGATGACCTACCAGGCAGCCTCGGGCGCCGGCGCGCAGAACATGCGCGAGCTGATTTCCCAGATGGGGGCGATTCACGCATCCGTCGCCGACCTGCTGGCCGATCCGGCCTCGGCCATTCTCGACATCGACCGCAAGGTCGCCGAGACCATCCGCTCCGACGCCTTCCCGAAGAAGAACTTCCGCAACACGCCGCTCGCCGGCTCGCTCATCCCGTGGATCGACGTGCCCTACGAAAACGGTCAGTCCAAGGAAGAATGGAAGGGCGGCGCCGAATGCAACAAGATCCTCGGCAAGCCGGCGTTCCGTTCGGCCGGTTCGATCCCCATCGACGGCCTGTGCGTTCGTATCGGTGCCATGCGCTGCCACAGCCAGGCGCTGACCATCAAGCTCAAGAAGGATGTGCCGCTCGACGAAATCAGCGACATGCTGGCCAAGGCCAATCCGTGGGCCAAGGTCGTGCCGAATGATCGCGAGATCTCCGAGCGCGAGCTGACCCCGGCCGCCGTGACCGGTACGCTGACGGTGCCGGTCGGCCGTCTGCACAAAATGGCGATGGGCCCGGAATACCTCGCCGCCTTTACCTGCGGCGACCAGCTGCTGTGGGGCGCAGCCGAGCCGCTGCGTCGCATGCTGCGTATTCTGCTTGACGCCTGATTGGCTTGATATTTTTGCCAAAAGCCGGGGAAATTACCCCGGCTTTTTATTTGGCTGTTGTATGACAATATCATTGATTGAGAAACTAATTCAGCTTGCATTGCTAAGTACATGATGTTAATTTGAAAGTCCCAAAATTGACGCTCAGGGTTTAGCCGTGAACGGAACAGTCCATACCAAGTTCAAGAAACGCGCTGCTGCGCTTGCTGTTGCTTCTTGTCTTTCAATTTCCCCGTGGCTTGCAGAGGCCGCTGGCCTGGGCAAACTGACGGTTTTGTCAGGTATCGGCCAGCCGCTGCGGGCCGAGCTTGAGATCGGTGCAAGCAAGGATGAACTGGGGGGGATGACCGCGCGTCTCGCTCCGCAGGATACATTCAAGCAGGCTGGCGTCGATTTCGCCTCGGTCCTGATGGATCTCCGGTTCACCGTCGAAAAAAGACCCGGTGGCCAGTCGGTCGTCAAGGTCAGTTCGGTCAAGCCGATCAATGAACCCTTCCTCGATTTCCTGGTTGAGCTGAACTGGCCGGCCGGGCGTCTGGTCCGCGAGTACACCTTCCTGCTCGACCCACCGGAAATGACTGCCCAGCAGGCGTCGCGCCCGGTCGCCGAAGCGCGCATCGTCGAGACGGTGCGCGGTGGTGGCAGCGCAGGGGAAAGCCGGCCTGCGCCGGTCAAGGCTGCGCCGCGTCCGGCACCGGAACCGAAGGCTGCACCCAAGGCCGCTGCAGAGCCGAAGGCGGCGCCGGAGAGCACCGGCACCCGGCTCGTCAAGCAAGGCGACACGCTGCGCAAGATTGCCGCCGAGAACAAGCATGACGGCGTTTCTCTGGAGCAGATGCTGGTTGGATTATTCCAGAGCAATCCGGATGCCTTCATCGCCCAGAATGTCAATCGCCTGAAAGCCGGCGCGATCCTGAGCATTCCCGAAAAATCGGCGGTCGAGGCCGTATCGCCGGCTGAAGCGAAGAAAGTCTATGTCGCCCAGGCGCGTGACTGGAACGATTATCGCCAAAAGCTTGCTGCTACCACGGCCAAGGCGCCGGCGGCCGATGCTGCGGCCTCTCAGGCCAGCGCCGGCAAAATCACCGCAAAGGTCGAAGAGAAGGCTGCTCCGGCTGAGCAAAGCAAGGATCAGGTCAAGGTTGCGCGGACCGACGCTGCGGCCAAGGGTGCAGCTGCCGGCAAGGCGGCCGAGACGGCCGAGCAGCTGGCTCGCGAAAAGGCACTCAATGACGCGCAGGGCCGTTTGCAGACCCTCGAAAAGAATGTGACTGACCTGCAAAAGCTGCTGGAAATGAAGAACCAGAAGCTGGCAGAGCTACAGCAGCCGGTCAAGAAGGAAGAACCCAAAGTGGCCGCGGCTGCCAAGCCCGTCGAGCCACCCAAGCCCGTCGAGGCTGCCAAGCCGGTCGAAGTGGCCAAGCCGGTTGAACCGCCGAAGGTTGTCGAGCCGCCCAAGGCGCCCGAAGCCGCCGCACCTGTTGAGCCGCCCAAGCCGGTTGAGGTAGCGAAGCCGGTTGAAGCACCCAAGCCTGTCGAGGCTCCGAAGCCGCCGGCACCCAAGGCGGAGCTTCCGCCACCGCCGCCGGCTGCAGAAGAGCCCGGCGTCGTCGATTCCCTGCTTGAGGATTCACTGCCCCTGGTGGGTGGAGGTGGCATCCTGGCCCTGCTTGCCGGTTACTTCATGTTCAGTCGCCGCCGGACCAGGAAGGCCGCTTCCGAAACGACGGTTTTGCCGATGCCGTCCAGCCTCGGCCCCAATTCCGTATTCCGCATGACGGGTGGCCAGAGTATCGATACGGGCAACGTTCCCCCGCAGACCGGCGAATTCAGCCAGACCGGTCCGGGCACCATCGATACCGACGAGGTCGATCCGGTGGCCGAGGCCGACGTTTACATGGCCTATGGCCGTGACACCCAGGCCGAGGAAATCCTGCTTGAGGCCCTGCAGAAGGACCCACAGCGCACAGCCATCCATGCCAAGCTGCTCGAAATCTACGCCAATCGCCAGAGTGTGAAACAGTTTGAAACGTTGGCCAGCGAACTGTATGCCCAGACTGCCGGCGTTGGTCCGGACTGGGCGAAGGTTGCCGCGCTGGGCGCCGCTCTTGATCCCAATAATCCGCTGTATTCCGGATCGGGTATTCATGAAGTGGCGGAAGCACCCATTTACGCTCCGTCGGCCGATATCCCTGATGCCGCGCCTGAACTGCCGGAAAGCTCGCCCGAGCCACTGGCAAGCCTGCCTGAAGCCGAGCCGCTCGTGGCGGAAGAACCCGTCGGCGAGATGCCGGAGGTAATCGATGGTTTCGAGCGCGATACCCTGGTCCTGCCGACCGAAGCGGATCTGCAGGCCGCCGAACCGGCCGAGCCGGAAGAACTGAACCTCGGTGCGGATGAGTTGATGCTCGACTTTGATCTGGGTAGCGAAGCAGCGCCTGCCGAAAGCGCCCCGGTGCAGTCCGCCGAAGCCAGTGTCGACGCCTATACCGATACCGTCGTTACCGGCAGCGACTCCGACGCCCTCGATTTCGATCTGGGGAACGAACTGGTGCAGGCCTCCGAGGTCGAGCCGGCTCCTGCTCCCGTTGATCTTGGCGCCGAAGGCATGGGGCTTGACCAGAATGTGGTCGAGCCGGTTCAGGCCGAGGAGCCGTACGCGTCGGCCCCCGATTTCTCGCCGGAAGGCACGCTCGTCATGCCCATGACGAGCAGCGATATGGCTGACGACATGGACGTCGGGCTGGGTACTTTCGTCGGTACGGGCGGTGTCAATGCCATGCCTCAGGATGATCAGCCGGGTTTTGACGCGGCCCCCGATGCGCTGCTGGATGCGCCTTCACCGATGACGCAAACCGTGGTGAACAGCGTTGTCGGCAGCGATACCATGGTCGACGGCAATATGCTCAATTTTGGCGGCGATGATCAATCCGACAGCTTTGACCGGACCGTTGTGGTCGGCGGTGCTGCCGATGCCGATTCGCTTGATTTCGACGTCAAGCTGACTGATTCGATGTTCCTTGGGCAGCCCATGGGCACACAGGAATTCGATATCGGTTCGATCAACCTCGATCTTTCGGCGCCTCCCGAATCGGCTTCGCCCGAAGGCACGCCGGCCGGAGATACCGGGATGGCCGACGCCCCGGTGCATAACGAGCAATGGGAAGAGGTCAATACCAAGCTTGATCTGGCCAAGGCCTATGAAGAAATGGGCGACCACGAAGGGGCTCGTGAGCTGCTTCAGGAAGTGCTGTCTGAAGGTTCGGTTGATCTGGTTGAACAGGCGCGGACGATACTTGGCCGTATAGGCGGGTAGAATTCAGGCTTGTGATCGGCACATGGCCCCGCAAGGGGCTGTGTGCATTTTGGGAGCCCGGTTTTGCATCCTTCTTGCGCATTGATCATCTGGCTGGCAGCGGTTATTGGCGTTCAATTCGTTGGCTATGCCGGTCTCGCCGCGCTGACGGCCCTTGCCCTGCTGCAGGCGCCGGCGCTGGCCGGCCGCTGGTGGGGCTACGTCTGGCGGGCGCGCTGGTTGCTGCTCACCCTATGGCTGATTCTCGCCTACAACACGCCAGGCGAGGCGCTGCATGACCAGGCCTGGGCGCCGACCTATGAAGGCATGGCTGAAGCCAGTCTGCAGGCGGCCCGCCTGGTCGCGATGCTTGCCTGTCTGGCCTGGCTCTTCGTCCGGCTTGGCCGCCAGGGCATGCTGGGTGGCCTCTGGGGGCTGTTGCAGCCGCTGCGTGCTCTGGGCATCGATATCGAGCGTCTCGTCGTTCGCCTGTCGCTGGTTCTCGACTATCTCCAGGTGCCGCCCGAAAAAGGCGCCTGGCGGCAGATGCTGGCCGTTCAGGCACCAGTGAGTGCGGGGCAGGAGACCCTGTGCCTGGACCGGGTGCCGTGGCTGCGTCGCGACAGCGTGCTTGTCGCGTTGGCTGGCCTTGTTTTGATGGGAGCGACCTTGCTGTGAGAATTGCCCTGGGGCTTGAATACTGTGGCAGCGCCTTCCATGGCTGGCAAAGCCAGGCCGGCGGCGGCACGGTGCAGGATGCGCTGGAGGCCGCGCTGCGCGAAATTGCCGGTGTGCCGGTCGG
>CAIYYE010000083.1 GCA_903930395.1 uncultured beta proteobacterium | reverse complement strand
TCCGAGGTGTAATGGCCGATGAAAATGGCGCCGGCGTGGTGAATCTTGCCGACCCATGGATCGGGATCGGCTAGTGCCAGTTCGAGGTGCTCGGGCGCGACGCGGTTGGCGATGGCAATCGCCTCGTCGAGATCGCGGACGAGAATGAAGGCACCGCGATTGGTCAGCGAGGTTTCAATCACCTCACGCCGGGGCATGGTCGGCAGCAGTTTTTCAATGCTGGCCTGGACCTGCTCAATGAAGCCGGCGTCGGTACAGATCAGGATCGATTGTGCCAGTTCGTCATGTTCAGCTTGCGAGAAGAGGTCCATCGCCACCCAGTCCGGATTGCCGGAACCGTCCGTGACGACGAGGATTTCCGAGGGGCCGGCGATCATGTCGATGCCGACGATGCCGAAGACCCGGCGCTTGGCGCAGGCGACATAGGCATTGCCAGGGCCGACGATCTTGTCTACCTGCGGCACAGCCTCGGTCCCATAGGCCAGCGCTGCAACAGCCTGGGCGCCACCGATGGTGAAGACACGGTCGACACCAGCCAGACAGGCCGCCGCCAGCACCAGCTGGTTGTGCTCGCCACCCGGTGTC
Source organism: uncultured beta proteobacterium (assembly GCA_903930395.1). Taxonomy (GTDB): domain Bacteria; phylum Pseudomonadota; class Gammaproteobacteria; order Burkholderiales; family Rhodocyclaceae; genus Azonexus. Next base: position 5,295 of record CAIYYE010000083.1, on the reverse strand, counting down.
GGGACGACCATGATCAGCTCCTTGACGCCGGCGACCTTGGCCGGAATCGCGTTCATCAGCACGGACGACGGGTAAGCCGCCTTGCCGCCAGGCACATAGAGGCCGACGCGGTCGAGCGGCGTGATCATCTGGCCAAGCATGGTGCCATCGGCTTCGGTATAGGACCAACCGTCAAGGCGCTGCTTCTCGTGATAGATGCGGACGCGCTGGGCAGCCGCTTCAAGCGCCTGGCGCTGCGCGGTCGGCAGGCTGTCGAGCGCCCTCTGCATCTCGGCCTTGGACAGTTCGAGATCGGCCATGCCGCCAGCGGTCAGCCGGTCGAACTTGTTGCTGTATTCGACGACAGCCACATCACCGCGCGCCTTGACGTCGGCCAGGATGCCGATAACGGTACGTTCGATGCCTTCATCCTGCGCCGCCTCGAAAGCGAGCAGCGCATTCATGCTCGCCGTGAAATCGGCGTCGAGGGTGGACAGACGTTTGATCGCGACCATGGGCTTTATTTCTCCACGGCCCGGGCAAAGGCGTCGATGATCGGTTGCAGGATTTCGCGCTTGACCTTGAGCGAGGCCTGGTTGACGACCAAGCGGCTGGAAATATCGACGACGTGCTCAACTGCGACCAGTTTGTTGGCCTTCAGGGTGCCACCGGTCGACACGAGATCGACGATGGCGTCGGCCAGGCCGGCGAGCGGCGCCAGTTCCATCGAGCCATAGAGCTTGATGAGGTCGATATGCACACCCTTGCTGGCGAAATGCTCACGCGCCGTCTTGGTGTACTTGGAGGCAACCTTGAGGCGATTGCCCTGGCGCACGGCATGGGCATAGTCGAAGCCTTCCGGCACGGCAACCATCATCCGGCATTTGGCGATCTTGAGATCGAGCGGCGAGTAGAGACCTTCGCCGCCATGCTCGATGAGCACATCCTTACCCGCCACGCCAAGATCGGCGGCGCCGTACTGGACGTAGGTCGGGACGTCGGTGGCGCGCACGATGACAACGCGCACCTCGGGCTTGTTGGTCTCGATGATCAGCTTGCGGGAGGTTTCGGGATTTTCAGTCGGAACAATGCCGGCTGCGGCAAGCAGCGGCAGGGTTTCGTCGAAAATGCGGCCCTTGGAGAGTGCGATGGTGATGCCGGTCACGGTTTTTCTCGTGGCAAAAGAATGATTTTAACGCAAAGCCGGCAAATGGCCGATCTCAAATGCCCGGCCACAAAAGCAAAAAGCCCGGCAAGCCGGGCTTTCTTTGAGTCAGGCGACTCCGCGAGCTTATTCAGCCGGGCGGATGTTTGCAGCCTGCTTACCCTTCGGGCCGTTCACGACGTCGAAGGTCACCTTCTGGTTTTCGGCCAGGGTCTTGAAACCGTTGCCTTGAATTGCAGAGAAGTGAGCGAAGAGGTCTTCACCACCTTCGGACGGGGAAATGAAACCAAAACCCTTGGAGTCGTTGAACCACTTAACGGTACCGTTTGCCATTTGATAGCTTCCTAAAATAAATATACGGGCTTGCGCCACAAAAACACGAGAACCAAGACCGAGGAGAGCTGACAAACCGTGGTACGGCGCAGGAACAAAACACTGCCTGGAAATCCCGAGCCTCGGAGTATGGGCCAGCAATTGAAATACGCCAAGCATTTTTTACAAATTTCTTCGCTTGAGCGAAGAAAAAAGAAAACTGCATCGACCAGACCAGCGCCGTTTAGCGAACCCGCCTGACTGATGCGCCGAGCTTGGCGAGCTTCTCTTCGATACGTTCGTAGCCCCGATCCAGATGGTAAATCCGGTCGATCACCGTTTCGCCCTGGGCGACAAGGCCGGCAATGACCAGCGACGCCGAGGCACGCAGGTCGGTCGCCATGACTGTGGCACCTTCAAGTTTATCGACGCCACGAACGATGGCATTGTTGCCTTCGATCTGGATATTGGCCCCGAGGCGCATCAACTCGTTCACGTGCATGAAACGGTTTTCGAAGATAGTTTCGCGGATCGTTGCAACACCATCGGCGATGCAGTTGATGGCCATGAACTGGGCCTGCATGTCGGTCGGGAAGGCCGGGTAAGGCGCCGTGCGCAGGCTGACCGCCTTCAGGCGCCTGGGGGCAACAAGACGGATGGCATCGCGCTCGACGGTGATGTCACAACCCGCATCCATGAGCTTGTCGACGACGGTATCGAGATAGGCCGCCGAGGTCTTGAGCAGGCGGATGTCGCCGCCAGTCGCGGCGGCGGCACACAGATAGGTCCCGGTTTCGATACGGTCCGGCATGATGGCATGGGTCGCCCCGTGCAGCTTGTCTACACCCTGGATGCGAATGATGTCGGTACCGGCACCGGAAATACGTGCCCCCATCGACACCAGACAGTTGGCCAGATCGACCACTTCCGGCTCGCGCGCGGCGTTTTCGATGATTGTTTCGCCCTCGGCCAGACAGGCTGCCATCATGAGGTTTTCGGTGCCGGTCACGGTGACCATGTCGGTACAGATGCGCGCGCCCTTGAGGCGGGACGCCTTGGCGTGGACGTAGCCCTGCTCGACCGTGATTTCAGCGCCCATGGCCTGCAGGCCCTTGATGTGCTGATCGACCGGGCGGGCGCCGATGGCGCAACCGCCGGGCAGCGAGACACGCGCCTCGCCGCAGCGCGCGACCAGCGGGCCAAGCACCAGGATCGAGGCACGCATGGTCTTGACCATCTCGTAGGAGGCCACGGCATTGTTCAGGCCGCCGCCATCGAGCACCATGCCGTCAATACCGTCCATGGTCACGCCGACGCCCATGTCGCCGAGCAGACGGAGCATGGTCGAGATGTCGTTGAGGTGCGGCACATTGGTCAGATGCAAGGGATCGGCCGTCAGCAGCGAAGCGCAGAGAATCGGCAGGGCTGCATTCTTGGCACCCGACATGGCGACTTCGCCGGAGAGGACACGGCCTCCTTCAATCAATAACTTATCCACGCTGCGCGCTCCATTCTTCCGGGGTCAATGTTTTAAAGGAAAGGGCGTGCAATTCCCCGGTCGCCAGCTTTTCCCTGAGGGTTTGATAAACGCGCTGCTGACGCTGAACGCGGCTCTTGCCAGCGAACTCATTGCTGACCACGGTTGCCTGGAAATGCTGGCCATCGCCATCGAGATCGAGGTATTCGCAGGCCATGCCAGCGAGAATGAGTTGCTTGATTTGTTCGGGATCCATAGTGTTCAACCTCTCAGCTTCCAGCCTCGCTTCAGGAGGTGCAGTGTCAGCAGGGACACCGCAGCGAAGCAGGCAACAACGACCGCCAGACTGGTTTCCGGCGCCACGTCGGAGACGCCGAAAAAGCCATAACGGAAGCCGTCAATCATGTAAAAGACGGGATTGTAATGCGACAGCCCCTGCCAAAAGGCAGGAAGTGAGTAAATCGAATAGAAAACGCCGGACAACATGGTCAGCGGCATGATCAGGAAATTCTGGAATCCGGCCAACTGATCGAACTTCTCGGACCAGATGCCGGCGATGACGCCGAGGGCCGCAAACAAGCCGCCACCGAAGAGCGCGAAGACCAGCGTCCACCACGGTGCGACGACCTTCAACTCGGCAAACCAGACAGTCGCCAGCAGGACGCCAAGTCCGACCAGCAGCCCGCGCACCACGGCCGCCAGCACATAGGCGGCGAAGAAGACGCTGTAGGGAATCGGCGGCAACAGGACGAACACGATGGAACCGGTGATCTTGGCCTGAATCAGGCTCGACGATGAATTGGCGAAAGCGTTCTGCAGCACCTGCATCATGACCAGACCGGGGACCAGGAAGCTGACGTAACGCACGCCATGCACCTGCACATGCTCATCGAGGACGTGGCCGAAAATCAGCAGGTAGAGCAGGGCTGTCAGGACCGGCGCAGCAACCGTCTGGAAACTGACCTTCCAGAAGCGCAGGAACTCTTTTTCGAACAGGGTCAGAAAGCCGATCATTGCTGCATGGTCCTGACGAAAACCTGCTCCAGCGAAGCGCCCGGATAAGCCGCCATGAGATTGGCAGTGCTATCGAGCGCAATGACCCGGCCCTGCTTCATGAGCGCGATGCGATTGCACAAGGCTTCGGCTTCTTCAAGGTAATGCGTCGTCAGAATGATCGTATGCCCCTCGCCATTCAATCGACGAATGAACTGCCACAGCCCCTGGCGCAATTCGACATCGACCCCGGCGGTCGGCTCGTCGAGGACGATCACCGGCGGCTTGTGCACCAAGGCCTGGGCAACCAGGACGCGGCGCTTCATGCCACCCGAGAGGCGACGCATATTGACGTTGGCCTTGCTCGTCAGATCGAGGTTTTCGAGAATTTCATCGATCCAGTCATCGTTTTTGCGAATACCGAAATAGCCGGACTGGATGCGCAGGGTTTCGCGGACATTGAAGAAGGGATCGAAGACCAGTTCCTGCGGGACGACGCCAAGCAGACGGCGCGCCTCGCGAAAATCCTCAATGACGTCGTGACCCATGACCTTGATCGTTCCGGAGTCGGGACGGATCAAGCCGGCCAGCAATGAAATCAGCGTCGTCTTGCCGGCGCCGTTCGGGCCGAGCAGACCGAAAAATTCGCCCGGTTCGATGTCGAGCGACACCCCGGCGAGCGCTTGCAACGAACCGAAATGCTTGACGACATCAGCGATGGAAACCGCAGGAATCATGGCAATCCCCTCAGGCGAGGGGCAGGAGTTCGGCCAGACCGTACAACTCGGCCAAGGCAACAACACCGGCCGGAATGTGGACGAATTTCACGGTCGCGCCGGACAGGCTGGCCGCCCGAAGCCAGCCCAGCATCACGGCGAGCGCCGACGAATCGGCTTCGCTGACTTCCGAAAAATCAAAGACCTGCTCACCCGGCTGCAAAGCAGAACGGCCTGCATCGAGCAGGCCGCGCGCATGGGCAATGACCATGGGCACCTTGACGATCAGGCGCCCGCTTTCACGTTCGATCATTTTTTCTGACCGGACTCAAGCGACTTGTTCTTGGCCGCGATGGAAGCAATCAGGCCATCGACGCCGCCATTGCGGACTTCCTGACCAAACTGGTCGCGATAGTTGCTGACCAGGCTGATGCCGGCCACCACCACGTCGTAGACCTTCCAGCCCGAGTCCAGCTTCTCCAGGCTGTAGTCGAGCTGGACCGGCTTGTTGCCCGGCTGCTGAACTTCGGTCCTGACCAGCACATCGGTGTCGGCGGCGGCCATCTTGAAGGGCTTGTATACGACCTTCTGGTTCTTGTAACCCGTCAAGGCGTTGGCATAGGTGCGGACCAGCAGCGTCTTGAACTCAGCCG
>CAIYYE010000082.1 GCA_903930395.1 uncultured beta proteobacterium | reverse complement strand
TACAACGTGTACGCCGATCCCAACGGGGCCGACCGGCCGTGGGCGCTTGATCCGCTGCCGCTCATCATTCCGCCCGACGAGTGGGCCGAGCTGTCAGCGGCTGTCGCCCAGCGCGCCACCCTGCTCAACGCCATCCTCGACGATCTCTATGGCGAACAGACCCTGCTTGCCGAGGGCCTGTTGCCGCCGGCGCTGGTCTATGGCCAGCATGGCTACCTGTGGCCCTGTCGCGGTGTCAAGCCGCCGGGCGGGATCTGGCTGCACAACTACGCCGTCGATCTGGCGCGTTCGCCCAACGGTCGCTGGTGGGTCATTGCCGACCGCACGCAGGCGCCGTCGGGGGCGGGCTATGCGCTGGAAAACCGGCTCATCGTCTCGCGCGTTTTTCCGGAAATGTTCCGCGACCTGCGCGTCCAGCACGTCGCCGACTTCTTCCGCGACCAGCTTGACGGCCTGACGGCGCTGGCCCCGGTCGAGGGCGACGAGCAGCCGCACATGGTCCTGCTCACCCCCGGCCCATACAACGAAACCTATTTCGAGCACGCCTACCTGGCCCGCTACCTCGGCTTTCCGCTGGTCGAGGGGCAGGACCTCACGGTGCGCGGCGAAACCGTCTATCTGAAGACCCTGCGCGGTCTCAAACGGGTCCACGTCATCCTGCGTCGGCAGGACGATGCCTATTGCGATCCGCTCGAACTGCGCGGCGAATCGGCCCTTGGCATTCCCGGCCTGCTCAACGTGGCGCGCGCCGGGCGGGTGGTCATCGCCAATGCGCTGGGCAGCGGCCTGCTCGCTTCCGGTGCGCTGATGGGCTTCCTGCCCGCCATCTGCCGCCACTTGCTCGGCGAAAAACTGGCCATGCCCTCGGTGGCGACCTGGTGGTGCGGCGAAAAGCCGGCCCTCGACTACGTCAAGGAAAACTTCGACGACCTCGTCATCAAGCCGGCCTACCCGACGCAGCAGATGGAACCGGTCTTCGGCAATGAACTCAAGGGCGAGGCGCGGGCCGACATGCTGCGGCGGATCGAAGCCCGACCCCATGCCTATGTCGCCCAGGAAATGGTGAACCTGTCGCAGGCGCCGACCTGGAGCAAGGCGCATGAACGTCGTCTGCTCGCCCGTCCGGTCGGTCTGCGCGCCTACGCGGTGACGACGCCGGACGGCTATTCGGTGATGCCGGGCGGTCTGGCCCGGGTGACCACCGGCGCCGGCGCCCGCATCATTTCCATGCAGCGCGGCGGTGCCTCGAAGGATGCCTGGGTGCTGACCAATGGTCCGGTCAGCCAGTTCTCCATGCTCAAGCCCTCGGTCAGCGTCCGTGACCTGGTCCGGGCCGGTGCCAACCTGACCTCGCGGGTCGTCGAAAACCTGTTCTGGCTTGGCCGCTATTCCGAACGTTTCGACGACAGCGCCCGCATGTTGCGCGTTGCGCTGTCGCGTGTCGTCGTCGGCGGCGGCCAGAAGACCAATGTCGTTGTCGCGGCCATGGACCTGGCCCGGCACCTGGGTGTCCTGCCCGAGCTGGG
>CAIYYE010000081.1 GCA_903930395.1 uncultured beta proteobacterium | reverse complement strand
TTCGGCAACAGGCCGCCGAAGATGCTGCCCTTCTCGCGCGCCACTTCGTCCATGTCGCCCATGCCTTCGAGGTGGGCGCGCTGGGCGTTGGTGACGAGGGCCACGGTTGGCGCACCAATGGGCGCCAGATAGGCAATTTCGCCAGAATGATTCATGCCCATCTCGATCACCGCAGCGCGGTGCGAGGCGCGCAGACCGAGCAGGGTCAGCGGCAGGCCGATATCGTTGTTGAGGTTGCCGCGCGTAGACAGCACGGCAGCCCCGAATGCCGCCTTGAGTATCGAGGCAATCATTTCCTTGGTCGTCGTCTTGCCGTTCGAACCGGTGACAGCGATCACCGGCAGCGTGAACCGGGCGCGCCAGGCGGCGGCTATCCGGCCTAGCGCCAGGCGAGTGTCGTCGACGACCAGGGTGGAAACGCCCGCCGGCGCTTTGCTCGCATCCGACACCAGCAGCGCGACGGCGCCCGACTTGAGCGCCGACTCGAGAAAGTCATGAGCATCGAAACGTTCTCCACTCAGGGCGATGAACAACGCCCCTTCGGCAACCGTACGCGTATCGGTAGACACGCCATTTATTTCGATATCGCTGCCGACAAGACGCGCCTGGGTCGCCTCGGCGATTTGTGAAAGCAGCCACTTCATGCCGCAACCTCCTTGTTTTCGGGGCGGCGCAGGGCCAGTGCGGCACTCGCCTGCTCAACATCGGAGAAGTGATGGCGGACGCCGGATATTTCCTGATAGGACTCATGGCCCTTGCCGGCGAGCAGGATCACATCGCTGGCTTCGGATTCAAGGACAACCCGCTGGATGGCAAGGGCACGATCTGCTTCGATCTCGGCCTGCACCATGCCGGCAACGATGGCGTCGATGATGGCCAGTGGCGCTTCGCTGCGCGGGTTGTCGCTGGTCACCAGTACACGGTCGGCCAGGCGCTCGGCCACTTCTCCCATTTGCGGACGCTTGCCCGGATCGCGGTCACCGCCACAACCGAAGACGACGCGCAACTGGCCGCCTCGCGAGGTGGCGACGGGACGCAGGGCGCCGAGGGCATTTTCCAGGGCATCCGGGGTATGGGCGTAATCGACGACAACGAGTGGCTCGCCGAGGCCACCCAGGCGCTCCATCCGCCCCGGCGGCGGCGTCAGTTCGGACAGGCGACGCGCCACTTCGACCGCCTGCACACCGGCATCGTGCAAAACAGCCGCGACGGCCAGCAGGTTGGAAATGTTGTAGCGACCGACCAGAGCCGTGTCGACCATCGCCCGGCCGTTCGGCAGGACCAGGCTGAAACGCTGGCCAAATGGGGTGTCGATCAGATTTTCGGCCCGCACCAGCGCCGGGTAGTCGCGGCGCTGCTCGCCGATGGCGTAGCCAAGGATGCGCTGTGCCGTCGTTTCACGGGACAACAGGCGACCGAATTCGTCGTCCAGATTGATGACAGCGGTACGCAGGCGCGGCCACAGGAAGAGCTTTTTCTTGGCCTCGGCGTAGGCTTCCATCGTGCCGTGGTAGTCGAGGTGATCACGCGTCATGTTCGTGAACACGGCGACATCGACGCGGGCCCCATTCATTCGGCCCTCTTCGATGCCGATGGAACTGGCTTCGAGCGCACAAGCCGCCGCACGGTCCGCACGGAAGCGGGCCAGGTAGCGCATCAGCGTCGTTGCTTCCGGCGTCGTGAAGCCGGTTTCGGTCAGCGCATCAGGGAAGCCGGCACCGAGTGTGCCGATGATGGCGCAAGGTTTCGGATAAGCCTTGGCCAGACATTGACTGATCGTCGTCTTGCCGTTGGTGCCGGTAATGGCGATCAGCGAGAGGCCTTCGCTCGGATGACCATAAACGGCATGGGCCAGCGGGCCGGCCAGCGGACGCAGGGCGTCGACCGGCAGGTTGGCGACAGTGAACGAGAAGTTGAATTCGCCGCCGGGTTGCCAGAGCACGGCGACCGCACCGCGCGCCAGGGCGTCGGCGATATAGCGGCGACCGTCGGCCAGATCACCCGGATAGGCCAAGAAGATATCGCCCGGCAGGACCTGACGGCTGTCGTCGGCGACCCCGGTCGGGGCTATGCCCATCGCTTCGAGCTGATCAAGCAGTTGGCGCGGCGTCATCACAACTTGCCCTTCCCAACTTCTGCCTCGGCCACCTGGATCGGCGCATCAGGCGGCACACCGAGGGTGCGCAGCGCGCCGCCGACGATCTGCGAAAAGGCCGGGCCGGCTACATCGCCGCCATAATGCGCACCGCCGGTCGGCTCGTCGATCATCACGGCGACAACCAGACGCGGCTCGCTGATCGGGGCGATGCCGACAAAGGAGGCGACATATTTGCGGGCGTACACACCACCCTCGATTTTGTAGGCCGTCCCCGTCTTGCCGCCAACGCGGTAGCCGGCGACGCGCGCCTTGGGCGCCGTGCCTTCGGGCTGAACAGCCATTTCAAGCATGATCCGCAGTTCCTTCATGGTCTGCGGCGAGAAGACGCGAACGCCATGCGGCGGAGCATCATCGATCTTGGTCAGCGACAGCGGCATCAATTCGCCGTCATGGGCAAAGACGGTGTAGGCCCGCGCCAGCTGGACCAGGCTGACGGCGATGCCGTGGCCGTAGGACATCGTGGCCTGCTCGATCGGCTTCCAGTTTTTCCAGGGGCGCAGGCGGCCATTGACCTCGCCGGGGAAGCCGAGATTGGGCGCCTGGCCGAAGCCGACGCTATCGAACATGTCCCACATTTCCTTGGGCGCAAAGCTCAGGGCAATCTTGGTGGTGCCGATGTTCGAGGACTTCTGGATGACCTGGGCGACGGTCAGCGCACCGTGCGGATGCGCGTCGGAAATCGTCGCGCTGCCTATGGTCATGCGGCCCGGTGCGCAGTTGATGATGGTATCGAAGCGAAGCTTGCCTTTTTCCAGCGCCAGCGCGGCCGTGAACGGCTTCATGACCGACCCCGGCTCGAAAGTATCGGTGATGGCGCGATTGCGCAATTGCGCGCCAGACAGATGCTCGCGATTGTTCGGGTTGTAGGTTGGCCAGTTGGCGAGAGCGAGGATTTCGCCGCTGCGG
>CAIYYE010000080.1 GCA_903930395.1 uncultured beta proteobacterium | reverse complement strand
TTTTCGAGCGGATTGCAACCGGTACGCAATTGAATGGTGGCATCCACGGAGGCACACCAGTGATTCGCAAGCACGCGTCTGTTTCCTTTTATGTCAATTGAAATGGTGAGGGCCTAACAATACCAAAGCATTTGCCATTCAGCCGGCAAAAAAACAGGTGCCATGGCACCTTGTTATTGCTCTGCGCGAAACGCAAACATCAGGCAGTGACGTTAACCAGTGTCCCCGTCGCCTGGCCCGAGCTATTGATGACCGGCGTGGCAGCGACAGTCGGGGTGGTACTCAGCGTATCAGACGTGAGCACCTCGCTGATTTGCGCCTTCAGATCGCCCAACTGGCTCTGTACCTGAGTCGCTGAATCCTGGGTGGCCAGATTAAGTCGGGCCTGACTTGCATCGCCTGCCGCCTGACGCGATTGAACCTGAAGTGAGCGGGCATTTTCCTGGGCGCGGTCAGCCACGGTCTGTGCAGACCGGGCCTGTGACTGCAAGGCCGCAGCCTGCTGCTCTGCCTGATCAGCATTACGCCGCGCCTGTTGCAGCTGAAGTTGCGCCCAAAGCCCACTGCTGGCTGATTGAGCGCCTGCTGCCGAGCTTACTGCCATTTCATCACCACTCGCTTGTTACGACTCCGGCCATAGTCAAGCTGTCGCGTTGACCAAGGTACCGGTCAGCTGCCCCTGTGCATTCTTGACCGGGCGCGGTGCCTCTTCCTTGAGTTCGACACGCTCGGCAGGAGGCGGCTCACGTCGCTCGACCTGTTGAGCCTGCTGCGCCTGCGTCGCCTGGGTACTTGAATTGGCATAGGCGCTGATACTGGAAGCTACTGATTGGATAGCCATTTGTTCACCTCAACACATGAATTTCTGATCTAACTCTACACCTTTTTGCGAAATATTCCAGAAGTATCCGCCACAACCAATACTCGAAAAACGCGAAATTCAATAACAAATCATCCCGGTCATGTCGTAGGTCGGCCCAGCCCCCCGGATGCCGAGATACGCCGCACCGTTCGGCGTTATCCGACCATCAGATTGCTGGCATCACCAAGGCAGTTCTGCCTGGACCAGCGAAGCAGCGGACATTTTGTCTTCGACCAGCCCGCCGGCGCGCACCCCGAGCAGGCGGATGCGCTGCTCCAGCGGAACCCGTTTGAGGCACTGGCCGGCCAGTTTGCGAATCTCGGCGCCATCACAGACCGCCACCGGCAACGTGACATCGCGGGTGACCGCGTGAAAATCGGAATATCTGATTTTGATACCGACAGTCCGGCAGGCATAACCCTTGCGTTTCAGATCATCCCCGAGGCGCAGGCACAAGGCAGTGAAGACCTCCGACAATTCAGCCCTGTCCTGGCTGGCATGCAGATCGCGCTCGAAAGTCGTTTCCCGGCTGAGCGACTTGGGCTCCGACTCGGTGACCACTGGCCTCTCGTCAATACCGTGGGCGATGCGATGCATCCAGAGGCCGCTCGCCTGACCAAACTTGCTGACAAGAAATTCAGTCGGCGCAGCCGCCAGTTCGCCTATCGTCTGAATGCCATGACTTGCCAGGCGCTGGCTCGCCTTTGGCCCGATACCATTCACCTTCCTGGCAGGCAGAGTCCAGATCCGCGCCGGCACGTCGCTCATGGTGAGTATCGTCAGTCCGTTCGGCTTTTCGAGGTCCGAGGCAATCTTGGAAAGCAGCTTGTTGGGCGTCACGCCGATCGAACAACTCAGGCTGGTCGCCGCAAACACGGCATCCTTGATACGCTGGGCCAGGAGAGCGGTCTCCTCCGGAATGTCGCTGAGATCGATATAAATTTCATCGATCCCACGATCTTCAACTTTGGGCGCGATTGCCCGCACTGCAGCCTTGAACAGCTGCGAATAGTGGCGATAGGCCTCGAAATTGGCCGGCAGCAGTATGGCCTCCGGCGCCAGCTTTGCTGATTTCATGAGGCCCATGCCCGAAAATACGCCCAAGGCACGGGCTTCGTACGTCGAGGTCGTAATTACGCCCCGACCAACATAATCACGCAAGCGTGAAAAACGCCGGGTGCCATCCGGCAAGTCGACCGGCTGATGCACGCTGCGTCCGCCAACGACAACAGCCTGCCCACGCAGCTCGGGATAACGGAGCAATTCGACGGAGGCGAAGAAGGCATCCATATCGAGGTGGGCAATACGACGAATACTGTTCATAAATACAGTATATCAAATCAGCCGGAATGGACGCCATCTGCTGATGACGAATTGTCCCTGTTGTTTCGCAGAAGGGATGGGCCTGATCGGGATCCCAAAAGCATGAAGCCCATGCGTTTCAGGCATGGGCTTCTTGAATCCTTGACCTAGGTACTCATGGCCTGGGTATGCGGCAATTTGCCGTTGGGGTGCTACTCGGTCTTCTCTTGAATCTGCGGCGGACTATCAACCATAAAGCCTCCAGTCATCTAAAAAACACCGTTCTGGTGGAACCTGCTACAACCCAAAACTCAAGTTCAGAATACTCCACTGATCGTGAATGTCCAGCCTATTTCGAATTTTTTTCAAAGATATCATTCACGCCATGGCCGGTGCCAGATGACGCGGCACCAAAGAGCGCTCCGAGACTATCAGGCGCCTCCGGATCCCGGCACCGATCTGGCGCTCGACTTCCCACATGGCCAGCCCCTTGACGACGGCGACCTGCTCGATGGCGGTTACAAATTCACCCAGTTTGGTGCACAGATACTCAGCACCACGTTCGATTGAAGACTTCACTTTCATGCGGCCAAATCTCCCGAGTAATAGTTGCGTTAATAATCCTACTGAAATTGCGGACGGATTGAAACGGGAAAATACTGAACATCCTGTCGATTATTCAGGCGTCGCCACGGCGCCCGGCCATGCCGGGCTTACGTGCATCCCGCAGCGATCAGTTCCGGGGTGCCGGCTTGTCGGCAGCCTTGGCTTTGGGCGCTGCCTTCCCCGACATGCGCTCACGAGGACCACTATGGAAATCCTCGAAGGTCTTCTGCTGTTCGGGGGTAAGCACTGCGTAAAGCGCCTTGAGGGCGGACACATGCTCGGCCATCCGGGCCTGGCGGGCTTTGGCCATCTCAAGCATTTTTTCAGCCCGTTCCGGCGCCTTGAGCTTCGTCCAGTCCTCGGTTTGTCCGACAGGCATCGCCTCACCCGCGTGCTCTGATGCCATCAGCTTGGCCCAGGCAGGTTCCTGCTCGGCGCTGAGCTTGAGGGCGTCGTGCAATTTCGTGTGATGCTGCTCCATCATTCTGGCGTGCCGTTCCGAATGGCCCTTCATGTGATCGCAACCGGGGTCGGCCATGACCGGGCCGGCCGCGAAGAAACCAACGCTCGCGGCGAGAAGAAAGGATTGGACGGCTTTGCGGTAATTGTTCATGGGAGTCCTTGGCAATGTTGAGTTTCTGCCGACGACCGGATCAGCTTCCCTGGTCCCGACAGCAAGAAGTGGGTGCGAAAAATAGTCCCGCGAGGTCTTCAGGAAAGCCTGGATATCCATGCCCTGACGGCAGTTTTCGCCTTGTTGGGGGTTTTCGATTGGGGTCATTTGCTTGCTCCCTTTGGCTTGATGAATGAGGAGCATCTTCACATCATCCGAAGGCGATGACTTCATACGCATTGCAACGCTTTGTATCCGTTTGTTGCAGCGGACCACCAAAAGCAAAAGGGCCAGCGCAGGCTGACCCTTTTGCGACCTGCTTTCCGACGGCTTACAGCGCGAGCAAGGCGCGCAGTTTTTCCAGCTTCTTCTGACCAATACCCTTTGCCTTGCAGACATCCTCGAGCGCGGCGTACGGACGCGCGGCGATGATGGCGCGGGCAACGTCGCGGGACAGACCCTTGATGGCGGCGAGTTCATTTTCGCTGGCCTTGTTGATCGATACCGGCTTGACGGCTTCCTTGTCGCTGGCCGCCTTCTTGGCAGGCTTGGCAACAGCCTTCGGAGCAGCCGCCTTGACCTCCACGGCCTTGACTTCAGGCACAGCAGCCTTGACGGCAGCCGGCTTCGCCGCAACGGCAGCTTTCGGCTTGGCCTTGGCTTTCGGGGCCGGCTTGGCCTTGACGGGGGCAGCGGCGAAATTGCGGTAGTCGCGGGTGACATAGCCAGCCGGCGTCCATTCACGCAGCATCACGGTCAATGCCGCGCCGTCAGCCGGCAAGGCGGCCGGCACGTCGTACTGGCAGTCGGTCCATTGGTTGCCACCACCGAGAATGCCGACAACGACGCTGGCCACCGGGCTGCCAACCCAGGCACCACCGGCGTACGGCGTATCCAGCGCCCAGACTTCCAGCGCCAGTGTACCGCTCAGGTTGTCTTCGGCGCGCGGATTGAGGATGGCTTCAATCGTCAGTCGGGCAGCGCCATCAGCCAGGGTGCAGCGAACATCGCCAAGCAGGCAGGGCTGGCAGAAATTCTGGCGCACCTCGTAGAGTCCGAGATCGCGCACCGTGCTCAGACCATCGGCCGTCGTGCAGAGCAGCGCCAGGGCCAGGGCCTGATCGGCTACGCCAGCCGGCGGGATGGCGGCACAGCAGGCGGTCACGGTAATGCCACCGAGCATCGGGTCAATGGCCAATTCGGCAACCTTGACGCCGGTCAGCTCATTGCCCTTGAAACCGTCTTCGCTGGCCCAAAGCTGCAGCGACCATGCTGCGGCCGAAGCCAGATCGGTATCGGAAAAATTCACATCCGCGTTGAGATGAACGAAATCGCCGTCGAAACGATAACCGTGATTGGAAATATGCGTCATGTATGCAGGCCTGTCCGAGGTTGAAAATGGCGCGCATTATAGAGTCGTATTTCCTTTTTTTATCATATAGTTAGATTTAAATTTCAAGGCACCGACATGGTGCAGAAAAAGCCAGATTTTTTGTCGTTTACATGACAAATATTCGCCATCATGATCGGCCCTGCAAGCCAGATCGTTGGCATGAAAAAAGGAGCGCAAGGCATACGCCCTGGCTCCTTGATCCGGCTGACTCCTTGAAGCAGCCTACGACGGCTTGTCGTGCCTCACTTGCCCAGATGCTGCAACACCGTATGCAGGCGCTCGGCGGCATAGGCGGCTTCCGGGTCATTTTCCGTCAATTTAAGAACGTCGGACCAGTTGATGTAGCGATCAAGTCGAACAAGGGCATTGGCGCTGACTGCATCCAGATCGATATTCAACTTGATGGCGTCACCGCTGCCGTCGAGCTTGTACTCAAACGTACCTCGCATGCTTCGTTCTCCCAAAGGACGTGTTATAGATCCGCACAGTGTACAGACCGGCGCCCGTAAATGAAATCCCAAGCCGTCGGTGAGCTGCGTATTTCCGGGCAATAGCACCGAAAATGTGCCGAAACGGGAAAAATGGCGCCGGTTTGGTGCCGCCAGGCGGATTTTGGCGT
>CAIYYE010000079.1 GCA_903930395.1 uncultured beta proteobacterium | reverse complement strand
GGACACCCGACGGGCTGTGCGCATAGAACGTATCAGCCATGCGGCCATCCGGATAGGTGGAAACACCCTTGCCAGGGCCGGCATAGGCCGCCTGGGCAATCACGCTCAGCATGACCGCCGAGGCCAGCGGCCTGAGACGGAAGCTGACTGTTTTCTGCTGTACTTTTCGACGCATAGTAGAAACCCTCATTTTAAGAAATCGAAACGCGCTTTGATCCAAACCCCGGGTACTAACTGAAACCCAGGACTAACTCAGCGCTGCCACCTGCCGCACAGCCCCCGAAACCGGCAAGCGACCTGAACATTCATTACACTTTGGCAATACTGTTGCGTCATTTTGCCGCACCCCAAAATTAGTTCCCGGTAATAATTCACACATCACCCCATTTAAATATGCGAAAAAACTTATTCCGTTAATAATCAATGTCTTGCAAGATTAAAATAGATAAATAACAAATCCGTGAAATACATCTCACATGGGAAACAGCTTCATGTTTACACTGTCAGGCATCAGTCATTTGCCGCAGCGCACCATGCCCAAAAACCCGTCCCTATCGACAAGTAGCCATTTGCTCCAAGCTTCAGTCGCCAGCCTGCTGTGGCTGGCCCTGCTGCCGTCGGCTCATTGCGCCGATGGCGACAACATCTATCAGCGCAAGGGAATGGATGGCGCGATTGCCCTGAGCAACATTCCCGAGGGCGATGACTACCAGTTGCTGATTGCCGCCCCGTTTGCCAAAGCGGCAATGGGCTTCGTGCCGAACTATGCGTCGATCGCCAATGTCGGCACGCTGACCAGCCGGATTCTTCGCTTCAAGGACATGGTCGGCTCAGTGGCGCAGTCCAAGCAGGTCGATCCGCGCCTCATCCACGCACTCATTTCGGTCGAGTCGGGCTACAACCCGCAGGCCATTTCGCCGAAGGGCGCCGTCGGCCTCATGCAGCTCATGCCGGCCACGGCCCGGCGTTACGGCGTAACGGACATTCGCGATCCGCGCCAGAACATCGAAGGCGGCGTGCGCTATTTCAGCGACCTGCTTCGCATGTTCAACCAGGATGTCTCACTGGCCCTGGCCGCCTACAATGCCGGTGAAAACGCCGTGCTCAAATACGGCCGGCAGATTCCGCCCTACCAGGAGACGAAAGCCTACGTCCCCAAGGTGCTGGCGCTCTACGAAAAGCTGAACAGCCTGAAAATCTAGGCGCGGACAGCGAAAACTCAATCGAAGTAGGTGCGTGCCGTTTCAAAGCGACGGGCGAAATAGCTGTCGCCGAGGCGGTCTATGCGTACCTTGCCGTTGGTCGACGGAGCATGGATGAAACGCGCATCCCCAATATAGATACCGACATGCGACAGCGGGCGATTGAGGGTATTGAAGAAGACCAGATCACCCGGCCGCAATTCGGCACGCGCAATCGGCCGGCCATTGCGCGCAATGTCGGCGGCACTGCCCTGGACCTTGAGACCAGCGGCCCGGTCGTAGATATAGCTGACCATGCCGCTGCAATCGAGCCCGGCCTCGGGATTACGGCCACCAAAGCGATAGCCGGTATCGAGCAGCCCCATGGCGTAGAAAACCACTTCATTGCCCTTGGCGCTGACCGATGGCGAGGCTTGCGCTATAGTTTCCGTCGCATCGGATGAACGCGGCGCCGGGGCGCTGCAGCCCACCAGCAACAAGGCGGACAGGAACATCGGGATCAGGACGGGAATGCGCATCAAGCCAGGGTGCTTTCTTGGAACAATCTTCAACTTACCGTTTCTACAGGAATTTTCAAGGCCATGAATTTAACGAACTCGCAATTGCTGCGTACCGGCAACCTGATTGGCGGAAACTGGGTCGGCGCCGATGACGGCGGACGGCTCAGCGTCATCAACCCGGCCAACGGTGAAAAACTGGCTGACGTACCCTTGTGCGGCGCGGCCGAAACGCAACGGGCCATCGCTGCGGCCAACGCCGCCTGGCCGGCCTGGCGAGCGCTCACTGCCAAGCGCCGCGCCCAGTTGCTTCAGGCCTGGAACCGCCTGATCCTGGAAAACGCCGACGACCTGGCCCGCCTGATCACCGCCGAATGCGGCAAACCCCTGCCCGAAGCCAAGGGCGAAGTGATTTATGGCGCCTCCTTCATCGAGTGGTTTGCCGAAGAGGGCAAGCGCACCTACGGCGAAAGCATCCCCAGCCCGGCCTCGAATACCCGCCTGATCGTCATCAAGCAGCCGATTGGCGTCTGCGCGGCGATCACACCGTGGAATTTCCCGCTCGCCATGATCACCCGCAAGGTCGCCCCGGCCCTGGCCGCCGGCTGCCCTGTCGTCGTCAAGCCGGCCGAAGCGACGCCCTTGAGCGCCCTGGCCCTGGCCGTCCTGGCCGAGCAGGCCGGTTTTCCAGCCGGCGTTTTCAATGTCGTGACCGGCCAGCCGGCCGCGATCGGCGGCGAACTGTGCGCCAACCCCATCGTCCGCAAACTGTCATTCACCGGTTCGACTGGCGTCGGCCGGCTGCTCATGGCGCAATGTGCGCCGACCATCAAGAAACTATCGCTCGAACTGGGCGGCAATGCGCCCTTCATCGTTTTTGACGACGCCGACGTCAATGCTGCCGTCGACGGCGCCATGGCGGCCAAATACCGCAACACCGGCCAGACCTGCGTCTGCGCCAACCGTTTTCTCGTCCAATCGGGCATTTACGAGGAATTCGCCGCCAAGTTCGCCGAAAAGGCACGTACTCTCAAGGTTGGCGACGGCACCGAAGCCGGGGTTGCCCAAGGCCCGTTGATCAACGCCGCCGGCCTGGGCAAGGTCGAAGCCCATGTCGCCGATGCCCTCGCCAAAGGCGCCCGCGTCCTCTGCGGCGGCGCCCGCCACGAACGCGGCGGCAACTTCTTCCAGCCCACCGTGCTGGCCGACGTGACGACCGCCATGAAAGTCGCCCGCGAAGAAACCTTCGGCCCCGTCGCCCCGCTCTTCCGTTTCGAGACGGAAGCGGAAGCCATCGCCATGGCCAACGACACCGAATTCGGCCTCGCCGCCTATTTCTTCAGCCGCGATGTCGGCCGCTGCTGGCGCGTCGGCGAGGCGCTCGAATACGGCATGGTCGGCGTCAATACCGGAATGATTTCGAACGAAGTCGCGCCCTTTGGCGGCATCAAACAATCAGGCCTCGGGCGCGAAGGGTCGAAGTACGGGATCGAGGATTATCTTGAAATCAAATATCTCTGCTTTGACGTTAACAGCCCATCATGATCAAGATCATTATCGTCAGCCTGCTGGCGCTTCTGGCTGTGGTGCTTTGGCGCAACTGGAGTCGGCAGCGGCGGCAGGCCTACATCGCTGCTTATCCCTACCAGCGCTTTCTCGATCAGCGCCTCGCCGCCCGTCGCCCTGAACTGAGCACCGAACAACGCACCGAGGTTTTCGCGGCGCTCGACGATTATTTTCAGCTATGCCGCAAGGCAGGCCGGCGCATGGTCGCCATGCCGTCGCAGGCCGTTGATGACGCCTGGCACGAGTTCAT
>CAIYYE010000078.1 GCA_903930395.1 uncultured beta proteobacterium | reverse complement strand
GCACCGGAAGCAGCACCCAGCATGGAAGGCTTACCCTTGAGGATCCATTCAGCGAACATCCAGGACAGTGCGGCACAGGCCGTAGCAACCCAGGTGTTGACCATGGCCAGAGCAGCGCCGCCAGAGGCTTCGAGGGCGGAGCCGGCGTTGAAGCCGAACCAGCCGAACCACAGCAGGGAAGCACCGATCATCGTGAAGGTCAGGGAGTGCGGGGCCATGGCGACGTTACCGAGACCGGTACGCTTGCCAACCATGTAGGCACCGACCAGGCCGGCGATAGCGGCGTTGATATGCACCACGGTACCGCCTGCGAAGTCGAGCGCGCCCTTCTGGAACAGGAAGCCAGCCGTCTTGCCGGCAGCTTCGCCAGCAGCAGCGTCGATGTAGGCATCAGGACCCGCCCAGTACCAGACCATGTGAGCCATCGGGATGTAAGACAGCGTGAACCAGATGACCATGAAGACCAGCACGGCGGAGAACTTGGCACGTTCGGCGAAGGCACCGACGATCAGGCCGCAGGTAATCGCAGCAAAAGCGCCCTGGAAGATGACGAAGGCCAGTTCGGAGATGACCACACCCTTGGTGAAGGTCGCGCCGACGGATTCGATCGTCACGCCCTTCAGGAAGAGCTTGTCGAGTACGCCGAAGAATTCGTTACCCTCGGTGAAGGCGGCGGAGTAGCCGTAAATCACCCAGAGCACCGAAATCAGCGAGAAGGTCACGAAGACCTGCATGAGCACCGACAGCATGTTCTTGGTGCGGACCAGACCGCCGTAGAACAGTGCCAGGCCAGGGATGGACATCAGGATGACGAGAGCGGCACAAACCATCACCCAGGCGTTGTCGCCCTTGTTGGCGACGAGCGCCGGGGCAGCAGCGGGTGCGGCAGCTTCAGCGGCGGCAGGTGCGGCAGCCGCAACAGCAGCGACCGGCTCAGCGGCAGCAGCCTTTTCTTCAGCCCAGGTCGGCGCGCTGAATGCGACAGCACCGACCAGAGCCAGCAATGCAAATAGACGTTTCATGATATTTGGCTCCTTAGAGGGCATCGGTACCGGTTTCACCGGTGCGAATACGAATGACCTGCTCGACGTCGAAGACGAAGATCTTGCCGTCACCGATCTTGCCGGTGCTGGCTGCCTTTTCGATAGCCTCGATGACCTGATCCAGCTGCTCGTCCTTGACGGCGGCTTCGATCTTGACCTTGGGCAGGAAATCGACGACATATTCAGCGCCCCGATAAAGCTCGGTATGCCCCTTCTGCCGGCCGAAACCTTTCACTTCAGTGACGGTGATGCCTTGCACGCCGATGGCGGACAACGCTTCACGCACTTCGTCAAGCTTGAACGGCTTGATGATGGCGGTTACGAATTTCATGATGAGTAGTTCCCCATTTAGGTTGAAATCTGTGTTCCCCCACCGGCGCCGGCCGGTGCACTAGTGGGGGAAGTTTTAAGCTTGCTTAGAAAGTCTTGCTGAACGACAGGGTAGCGGCAGCCTTGGCAACGCTCTTGCTGTTCCAGCAGTAGTCAGCGGCACCGTTGCAGCTGTCGGCATCGGTATCGGTATAAGCAAGGCCAACGACGCCATAACCGATGTCCTTGGTCACGCCAAGCTTCCAGTCGGTATAGGAAGCGGGTGCATAGTTCTTGATTTCCTGGCGACCAACGTGGGCCTGAACGCCCCAGCCGTTGCCCAGGTCATAGTTGGCAGACAGGTCGAGGTAGTTACTGTTGCGGGTGTTTTCGCCATTCGAACCAGACCATGCGACCATGTATTTCGACAGGGTATGGCTGTACTTCAGGGTCACGAATTTCCAGCCGATCGCGGCATAGCCTTCAATGGTATCCGGCGTCACCTTGCCGGCAACGGCGGTACCCGGGTAGTAATACTTGATGGCGCCGACATCGAAGGTGAAATCATCGGCAAAGCCACCCTTGTAGCCAGCGTAGAAGTCAGTTTCAAGGCTGTTGTTGGCCTTGTAGCCACCGGCATCGACCCAACCGACGTTGGATGCCCAGAAGCCGGCGTACAAACCGCTGACGTGAGCGTAGTCGAAACCGCCTTGCAGGGCCGGCTTGTTCTGGGACTGGCTGATGCCGCGGAAAACGTAGTTGCTGACAACAGCGATGTTGCCGGTAACGGTATGGACCGGCGTCGGTGCGGCTTCTTCAGCAAAGGCCGGGGCAGCAAAGGCGCTAACGAGGGCCAGGGCGATGAGTGATTTCTTCATGTGATCTCTCCTACAGATTGATTAAAGTGAAAAAAGATAATTGTGCAGTACAGCAATAGCAGAAGCCGTGCCAGGGCGGTTTTTTGATCAAAATCAAAGGATTGGCCATATACCCTGGACTCATGCACCATCTTGTCGCACCAAAGCAGTGCGGTTACAGAGCGTTACGCACCATGGTTAAGCGGCCGGCCAAAACCGCAAAAATCCCGTTGTGTTAAACTCAAAAATCACGGAGGACATCATGCTCGACCCCAAGACACTTGAAGAATTCGGCGCCAAGATCAGCGCCCTGCTGGCCAATTCGCCGGCAAAAGACATTGAGAAGAACGCCAAAATGGTTATGAGCGGCTTTTTCTCCAAGCTCGATCTCGTGACCCGCGAGGAATTCGACGTGCAGGCTGAAGTGCTGGCCCGCACCCGCGAAAAGCTCAAGACCCTCGAAGCCCGCGTCGACGCGCTGGAAAAAGCCCGCTCGGGCCAGTAAGCCGGGCATTTCATGGCCCTGGCCATCGCTCACAGTCGCGGACTGGATGGCCTGAACGCGCCGCCGGTAACGGTCGAGGCCCATCTGGCCAGTGGTCTACCCAGCTTCACGCTGGTCGGCCTGCCTGATACCGAGGTCAAGGAAGCCCGCGACCGCGTGCGCGCGGCCATTGTCAATTCCGGCTTCGAATTCCCCAACAAGCGCATTACCGTCAACCTCGCCCCGGCCGACCTGCCCAAGGAGTCCGGACGCTTTGACCTGCCCATCGCCCTTGGCATCCTTGCCGCCAGTGGGCAGATTCCGGCCAAACCTCTGGCCGACTACGAATTCGCTGGCGAACTCTCGCTATCCGGCGCCTTGCGCCCGATTCGCGGCGCCCTGGCCATGGCACTGCAAACCGCCGGCCACGGCAAACACTTCATCCTGCCCGAAGCGAGCGCCCGCGAAGCGGCGCTGATCGGCAGCAACGAAATACTTGCAGCCCGTTCGCTGCTTGAGGTCTGCGCCCATCTTGCCGAGCGTGAATCGCTACCGCAGGCAATCGCTACGCCAGCTTCGGAGAATCCGCCCGTCTTTCCGGATCTGTCCGAAGTCCGCGGGCAAGCCCAGGCCAAGCGGGCTCTGGAAATCGCTGCTGCCGGCAATCACTCACTATTAATGGTCGGCCCGCCGGGTTCGGGAAAATCCATGCTCGCCGCCCGCCTGCCCGGCCTCATGCCGGCACTCAAAGGCGAAGCAGCCAAGTCCTCGGCGGCCGTACTGTCGCTGGTCGGCCAGTTCCGGCCTGAAGCCTTCGGCATTCGCCCCTACCGCCAGCCGCACCATACCGCCTCGGCCGTAGCCCTGGTCGGTGGGGGCAACCCGCCGCGCCCCGGTGAAATCAGCCTGGCCCATCAGGGAATATTGTTCCTCGACGAGTTGCCGGAGTTTGACCGCAAAGTGCTGGAAACCCTGCGCGAGCCGCTCGAATCGGGGCGCGTCCATATCGCGCGCGCCGCCCGCCAGGCCGAATTCCCGGCGGAATTCCAGCTTATCGCGGCGATGAATCCCTGCCCCTGCGGCCATCACGGAGCATCCAACGGCAAGTGCCGCTGCTCGCCTGACCAGATCGCCCGCTACCGCGGAAAACTCTCGGGCCCTTTCCTCGATCGTATCGACCTGATCATCGAAGTCCCCGCCCTGCTTGCCGAGAATCTTGCCGGCAAGGCCGATGGCGAATCGTCAGCCTGCGTCCGCGCCCGCGTCGAAGAGGCGCAGAACCGGCAGGTTGAACGCCAACAGAAGCCGAATGCCCGGCTGAGCACCAAGGAAGTCGATACCTGTTGCCAGCCCGACGCAACGGGCAGCAAGTTGCTGCAGCAGGCAACCGCCCAGCTCGACCTGTCGGCCCGCGCCTGGCACCGCATACTCAAAGTCGCCCGGACCATTGCCGACCTCGCCGCGAGCGACGAAATCCGCGCCACCCACGTCGCCGAGGCCATCCAGTACCGGCGACTTGCCCGTGGGTGAGCACAAGACCCGGCGGGAAACACGCGGCATCGCCATTCTGCTGGCCTCGCTGTCGGCGCTTGGCCCGTTTTCCATCGACACTTATCTGCCGTCTTTTCATGAAATCGGCGAAAAGCTCAACGCCACGCCGCTCGAAGTCCAGCAGACACTCTCCATCTACCTGCTCTCCTTCGCCCTGATGACCCTGTGGCATGGCGCGATTGCCGACCGCTTCGGCCGGCGCAAGGTCATACTCGTCGCCCTTGGCCTGTTCGCCATCGCCTCGGCCGGCTGCACGCTGGCAACGCGCATCGAGCACCTGTGGTTCTGGCGGGCGATGCAGGGCATGACGGCGGGTGCAGGCATCGTCATCAGCCGCGCCATCGTCCGCGACCTGTTCGACGGCCCTCCCGCCCAACGCCTGATGTCGCAGATCACCATGATGTTCGCCCTGGCCCCGGCCATCGCGCCGGTGATTGGCGGCTGGCTGCAGACCTTCTTCGGCTGGCGTTCGGTCTTCGCCTTCCTCGTCGTGGCGACCGCTGCCCTCTGGCTGGCCTGCTGGAAACTGCTGCCGGAAACCCTGCCACCGGAAAAACGACAGTCGCTACGCCCCGGCTATCTCGGCCGGACTTACTGGAAGGTGATGTCCTCGCCGCCCTTCCTGCTCGCCTGTGCGGCGCTGTCGCTCAATTTCTCGGGTTTTTTCATCTATGTGCTGTCGGCGCCAGTTTTCCTGATGACCCATCTCGGCGTGCCGGAAACCGGCTTTCTCTGGCTTTTCGGGCCGGCCATGGGCGGGCTGGTCGCCGGTTCATGGCTGTCCGGCCGGCTGGCCGGCAAGATTTCACCGAGCCGGACCATCGTTATCGGCTATGCCTTCATGGGCAGCGCCGCAGCCATCAACCTGAGCGTCAATCTGGCGCTACCGCCGGGACTGCCATGGAGCGTCATGCCCCTCTTCGTGTACACCACCGGCATGTCGCTGGCCATGCCCAACCTGACCCTTTTTGCCCTCGATCCCTTCCCGGCCCAGCGCGGTCTCGCCGCGTCCTGCCAGACTTTTTTCCAGTCGGGATTCAACAGCCTGGTCGCCGCTCTGATCGTCCCGGCGCTGTGGGGCTCGACACTGACCATGGCGCTCGGCATGACCGGGCTGCTGCTGGCTGGCGGCATGGCCGCCCTGCTACACCAGAAACTAAGACTGATACCAGGGTAAGCCGCGACAGCGCCAGCCACCCAGGGTGCCGCGATGGTAATCGTCATCGAGCGGCCCCTCGAAACCTTCGAGGACATTGATCACATTGACGAACCCCGCTGCTTCCAGTGCTTCGCCGGCCATTATGGAACGGTGGCCGCTGCGGCAAATGATCAGCAGCGGACGGCTCAGGTCGTTGCGCACCAGCCATTTGACCTTCTCGACAAACTCCGGATCGACCTCCCAGTCGGGCGCTTCCTGCCAGGCCACATGCTCGGCACCGACCGGATGGCCGACATACATGTGCTCGATTTCTGTCCGGCAATCGATGAGCATGGCCTCGGGCTTTTCCTGAAGCAGGGCATGGGCGGCCAGGGGATCAAGATGCTGCATGGACATATCCGAAAATTAGAGTAGTCCGATATTATGAAAGCAAGCTGCGTAAAGCGTAAACTCGATCGACACGTCATCTTGGAGCCCGCATGAAACTCCCCGCCTGGATCAGCGCCACCGCCTCGGCCATCATCGCCGTAATGCCCGGCTGCGACTACGTGAACATGCAGGAAATGAAACCCGGCATCACGACACAGGCCGAAGTACGCGCCCGCATGGGCGAGCCGGGCTTTGTGCACTGGAACGACGACGGCACGGCAACCTGGGAATACGCCCGGCAACCTAGCGGGACGAACTGCTACATGATTTCCTTCGGCAGCAATCAGGTCATCACCAAAATCGAACAGGTGCTCAACGACGCCAACTACGGCAAGGTGCACCCCGGTATGAGCAAGGACGATATCCGCCGCCTGTTTGGCGCACCGGGGACGAAGCAGGTCTTCAACAACCTGCGCGAGGAAATCTGGGAATGGCGCATCGAAGGCATGCCGCCGATGGATGAAACCTATTTCATGGTGCACTTCGACACCGATAACGGCGGCGTCAAGAAGACCTCGCAGCGGGTTCAGCCCAAGGCTTAGTAGGTCAGCGTCCGCCACTCGGGGTCGAGCGTGCGGGCGACAAAAGCCGTCGCGCCAGCATGGCGGCTTGTCGCCAGCAGAGTTTCCCCGACATTTACCCACTGGGCCTGGGCCATGCCGCAGGCGTAGAGCGTCACACCCGCCTGCTGCACTTCACGCAGGAACTCGCCGATGGATTTTTCCATGCTCGCGGTGGGATATGCCGCATCGGCCACACCTTCGACCAGCCAGCGCACGGCTGGTCCGGCGAAGTGGATCTCGACCTCGGCATCGAGCGCCCGCCCCGCCAGCGCGTGAATCAGGGGCGTCACGACCCGTTCAGGATGCTCCGACGTTGCCGCCCAGATCAAAAACGCCAGTTTGTCAGCCAAAAGTGGCCTCCGGTTCGATTGTCAGAATGTGCTGCCGATAGGTCGCCGCATCGACCAGCGCCAACTTTTCGTCGGCCCATGCACTCGGCCTCGCCCGCGCCATCCAGCCGGCCGCGTAAGGTTCAAGATTGACCAGGCGCGGCCGCTCCTCGGCCTCGTCATTGCCTTCGAGCAAGACAAAGGAAATCGGCGCATGCACCGCGAGCACGGTCTTGCGGCACTCCACCGTGCCCATCCCCCGCCCGAACTCAACCGCCGCCCCCTTTGGCTTGGCTGTAAAGGCAATGATCTCGCCCGCCAGGAAAATGCCGAAACTCGTCGCCCCGATCAACACCTCCCCCCCACCGACCTCCTGCACCCACATGTCGTAGCGCGGGCAATAGAGCCGATCGTCGGGGATGCTGCCGGAGAAGGGGGTATGTGACATTTCAATTTGCCGAAAGAATTTCGTTGGTTGTCTGTTCGTGCCGCGAAGCCGAGCCGAAGACAGTGCG
>CAIYYE010000077.1 GCA_903930395.1 uncultured beta proteobacterium | reverse complement strand
GTGCCCCGGCGAGGCGTGACACTGTTGCTGATTGGCTGGCGGTCGGCTTGTCCATGATCTTTTGCCTGTCTTGTTTTATCTCGACGAAATTTAGCACACCGACACCCCTGAAATGCGCTCGGGAACCGATGAAATAGCAGCTTGATGAAAACCGTCCGGCAAGCATTCAGCATGCAATAAGCTGCGCGGCTCGCCTGTCCGCGGCCGAATTGCCGTGAACCATGTTTTCATCCAGCGATATTGCCGCTAGACTGCAGCAATGAGGACTTGGCAGGCACCATGAAAATACTTGTCGTCGAAGACTGTCGCTCCAACCGACCACAGCTCGGCCAGCGCGTCGAGCGATTCGGCAGCACGGCACTGCCGGCCGAACGCGGCGGGGATGCCATCGCCCTGTTTGCCGAGCATCATCCCGACTTGGTGCTGCTTGATGTCGCGCTACCGGACATGGACGGATTCGCCGTCGCCCGGCGCATCCGCGCCCTGGAAAAGTCGGGCGAACGAACGCCGATCATCTTCCTCACCTCACCCGGCAACGATGCCGACATCGAACGCGGCATTGCCGCCGGTGGCGATGATTATCTGAACCTGCCCATCAACGACATCGTCCTCGGCGCCAAGATCAGGGCCATGCACCGGCTGGTGCTGATGCGGGCCTCGCTGCTCGCCGTCACCCGCAAGCTCGACGCCGCCAACCAGGAACTGGTGCGGATTTCGTCCAGCGACGGCCTGACCGGCGTCGCCAACCGGCGCTATTTCGACGATGCCATCTCGGTCGAATGGCGCCGCGCACGCCGGCACTCGAACAGCATCGTGATGATGATCTGCGACGTCGACCACTTCAAGTCATACAACGACACCTACGGTCACCAGGCCGGCGACGACTGCCTGCGCAAGGTCGCCACGGCGATTCGTCAGCACACGGAACGACCCTCGGACATCGTGGCGCGTTTTGGCGGCGAGGAATTCGCCGTCGTCCTGCCCGAAACGACCATAGGCGGCGCCCTGACGGTGGCGGAAAAAATCCGGCTGGCCATCCGCGCACTCGATATCCCGCACGCTTCCGCCCCGAGCGGGTTCGTCACCGTGAGTATCGGCATCGCCTCGGCCGCCCCCGGCTTCGACAACCCGCCGGACGACCTGATCCAGGCGGCCGGCAAGGCACTTGAGCGGGCCAAACACGAAGGAAGGGATCGCGTCTGCCGGGCGGACGCTGCTTAACATGGCAAAAAAACGAATTTCCATCGTCATCGCCGACGACAACGACATGATGCGGAGCATTCTGCGCGCCATGCTGCGCCGCGAGGAATACGACGTCATCGGCGAGGCAAACAACGGGCAATCCGCCATCGAGATCGTCAATCGCCTGAAGCCGGACATCGTCTGCATGGATGTCATCATGCCCGAAAAGAGCGGGATCGATGCGCTGTGCGAAATCAAGGTGGCCAACCCGGCCACCGAAGTCATCATGGTGACCGGCAACTCCGATCCGGAAACGGTTCAGGAGTCGATCCAGAACGGGGCCAGCGGCTTCATCATCAAGCCCTTCAATGCCGCCCGCGTACTCGACACGCTGGCAAAAGTCAGCAGCCGCATCCGCCAGGCCAAGCCCTAAAAGCTGTTCCGCCAGGCCCTGATGGCGGCAAAAACATCTGTTTTATCCCGACTGGCTGCGCCCTGTTGCAGGCCAGCTTCGATCACCGCCGGCGCGCTAGTCCGCAGGAAGGGATTGGTCGCCCTTTCATCGCCCAGGGTGGACGGCACGCTGGGCAGCCCCGCCGCCCGCAGCGCCGCGACCCGCTCGACACGGGCCAGCAAGGCCGCATTTTGCGGCTCGACGGCCAACGCGAAACGCAGGTTCATTTCAGTGTATTCGTGGGCGCAATAGACCCGCGTATCGTCCGGCAAGGCGGCAAAGCGGTCGAGCGAGGCCGACATCTGGGCCGGCGTGCCCTCGAACAAGCGACCGCAACCGGCACCGAAAAGCGTATCGCCGCAGAACAGCGCGCCCGGCGCCACGTAGGCGAGATGCCCCAGGGTGTGGCCGGGAACAGCCATCACCTCGACCGGCTGACCGAGCACATCGATCTGCTCCCCCCCGGAAAGGGGACGGGTGCAGCCAGCGATGGACTCGCTGCCTGGCGCATAGACCTCGACTTGCCAGCGCGCCGCCAGTTCGCCGACACCCCCCTGGTGGTCGGCATGATGATGCGTGATCAGGATGCCCTCCAGCGTCAGGTCATCAGCATGCAGACGTGCGATGACGGGGGCGGCATCACCGGGATCGACGACGAAGGCACGCTTGCCCTGGGTCAGTAGCCAGATGTAGTTGTCCTTGAACGCGGGAATGAAGGAGATTTTCATAAATTTCCTGATTTTGAATCAATGCAGATCGGATTCAGCCAGCAACTGTACCGAGCGTTGCCGGGCCTTGTAGCTTGCGGCGACGGTCAGGACAACAATTTCATCGGCGACGAATCCGTCCTTGAGTGCCTGGACACGCTCGGCGACCCGTTCAGGCGTCCCGATGATGCTACGTGGACGTTCCGAATCGATGATGGCCTGGTCGCGCGGCGAATATTGCATGGATTTGGCCGTTGCCACGCCAGGAATCGGCGCATTGTGACCGTAGGCCTGATAGAGGCGACGCAGATCGACTGCCGCCGACAAATCGGCCGCCTCCTGCTCGGTATCGGCGCAAATGACGAAGAGGGCAACTGCCGCATGGGGCTTTTGTTCGTAGCCGGGCTGGAACTGCTCGCGATATTGGCGGCTCACCGCTTCACCGTCCTGCGCATTGATGAAATGGGCAAAGCAGAAATTGAGGCCGAGCTGGGCGGCCAGACCTCCACCAAAATCACTGGAACCCAGCATCCAGATTTCCGGCTTGCTGCCCGTACGGGGCTGCATGGCCAGTTCTCGATATGGGTGATTTTCTGGCAGATTGTCGGCGAGCAGTGCGGCCAGCAAGGCTACCTGCGCGGGAAACTGCTCGCTGGCCGGCTGGCCGCCGGCAACCGCCCTGGCCGTACGCTGGTCACCACCGGGTGCCCGCCCCAGGCCAAGGTCGATGCGACCGGGAAAAAGGGCCTCGAGCAGCAGGAACTGCTCAGCCACTTTCCACGGACTGTAATAAGGCAGCATGATCCCGCCCGACCCAACCCGAATGCGCTTGGTTGCGGCCGCCAGGCGCGCCACCATGATTTCCGGCGCCGGATTGGCCAGCGCCAGTGAGCCGTGGTGTTCGGCACACCAGTAGCGGTGATAGCCCAGTTCATCCGCCATCTGGGCCAGATCGACCGTTGCCGCCAGTGCGTCGGCAACGGAGGAACCTTCAATTACCGGGGATTGATCGAGTATCGAGAGACGGACGCGGGATTTGGGCATTTGACCTGGCAGAAGAGTGAGCGCTTCAGTTAATCGTACTCGACCATCAAGTCTTTTGCCGCAATCACATCGCCCGGTTTGACATGGACCGCTTTGATCACGACATCGCGTTCGGCGCTGAGCATGGTTTCCATCTTCATCGCCTCGATCGATAGCAGCGGTGCCCCCTTCGCCACCTTCTGACCCGGCTTGATGGCCACCGTCACGACCATTCCCGGCATCGGCGCACCGACATGGCCAACATTGGCGGCATCCGCCTTGGCCCTGGCCTTGCTGGCGCCCTCCAGCCCGGCCTTGGGGACGCGCGCCGTGCGCGGCTGACCGTTCAGTTCGAAGAAGACCTTGACCTTGCCCTCCTCGTCCGGAGCCTCGGCACGACCGG
>CAIYYE010000076.1 GCA_903930395.1 uncultured beta proteobacterium | reverse complement strand
TCCATGACCGGCATCTGGATGTCCATCAGGATCAGGTCGTAGGCCGTTTCGGCGGCCATGGCGACGGCTTTTTCACCATTGTCGGCAAGATCGACATGAAGACCGATACCGCGCAATAGTTCGAGCGCCACTTCCTGGTTGATCGGATTGTCTTCGGCCAACAGGACGCGCGCCTTGGGTCGCTGTTCGCCGATCAGGCGTTTTGCATCGCTGGCTGAACAGGGCAGTGCAGTGACTTCGCCCGGGGTGGTGCCGGCCTGCAGGCGCGCCGTGAACCAGAATGTGCTGCCTTCGCCGGGGGCGCTGGTGAGCCCCGCTTCGCCGCCCATCAGGTGGGCCAGGCGGTGGGAGATGGCCAGCCCCAGTCCGGTGCCGCCGAAGCGCCGCGTCGTCGAGTTGTCGGCCTGTTCGAAGGCCTTGAAAAGCCGGGCTTGCTGCTCGGGCGGGATGCCGATGCCGGTGTCGGAAACAGCGAAGCGGACGAACAGGGTCTCGGCCCTGGTCATGACCAGCTTGACGGAGACCGAGATGCTGCCCTGTTCGGTGAATTTGACGGAATTGCCGAGGTAGTTGAGCAGGATCTGGCCTATCCGCAAGGGGTCGCCATGGAGTACCGGCGGCAAGGCGGGGTCGACTTCCAGGCTGAATTTGAGGCCGCGCGACTGAATGTGGTCGCGGACCAGTTCGCAGGTGTTGTCGAGAACACGGGCGAGGATGAAATCGACCGGGGCGAGTTCGAGCTTGCCGGCTTCGATCTTCGAGATGTCGAGGATCTGGTTGATGATGGCCAGCAGGTGATGGGCCGCGTCGGCCACCTTGTTCAGGCGTCCGAGCTGGTCGACATCCTGGGTGTGACGTTCGGCCAGGTGGGTCAGTCCGATGATGGCGTTCATCGGCGTGCGAATTTCGTGGCTCATGTTGGCGAGAAACTCGCTCTTGGCGCGGCTGGCCTGTTCGGCCGCCTGCTTCGCCGCTTCGAGTTCGGTCGTCCGCGCTTCGACCAGTTCTTCGAGATGCTCGCGATGCTGCGCCAGCTCGGCCGCGATCAGCTTTTCGTCGGTGATGTCCTGCCAGATGCTGCTCACCAGGCGCTTGCCACCGACTGTGATCGCTGCTGCCGCGATGCGGGCGAACTGGATGCTGCCATCCTGGCGGCGGTGCATGTTCTCGATGAGCACGTTATCTTCGACCAGGGTGCGCTCGATGGCGCCGCGCGTCTCGGCTTCGCTCAAGGCAGCCTGGATGCTGGCCAGGGTTTGCCCCGCGAATTCCTCGCGGGTATAGCCCAGGCTGCGCAGGGCGCCATCATTGATCTCGATGAACTCAAGGCTTTCGGGATCGATCAGGGCGATGCCGTCCTGGGCGTTGCTGACGATGCTGCGATAGATTTCCTCGCGCTCGCGCAATGCTTTCTCGGCCGCGGTGCGGGCTGAAATATCGACGATGTAGACGACCAGATGTGGGATGCCATCCATCGTCACGTTTTCCGCCGAAATGCTGATTTCCCGCCGACGCCCGTCGTGCCCGACGCCGATGCTGGGGAAATCGGTGACCCGGCCATCGCGGCGCAAGAGCTCGACCATCCTGACGCGATCTTCGGTATTACCCCAAAGCCCGGCCTCGAGTGTTGTCTTGCCGACCAGTTCTTCGTGCGTCCAGCCGTATTCGTCAAGCAGGCGGGCATTGGCTTCGATGATCTTGCCGTCGGTGAGGCGGGTGATGCAGGCGGCAACCGGCGCGGCGCGGAAGGCGATGGCCAGCCGCTCCTGCAACTGGCTGATCTGCTCGGCCGCTTTTTTGCGTTCCGAGATATCGAGGATGAAGGCCAGCACATACGGGTTGCCACCGAGGTGCACGACTTCGGCCGAAAGGCTGATCTGGATGGTGGTTCCGTCGCGTTTCCGCCATTCGACCCGGTAATCCTGCAGGAGGCCGGTTTCCAGCAGTTTTTGTCGCCAGACCTGCCTGGCTTCGATGCTCGGCCATAGATTGAGGTTGATCGAAGGGGTGCCGATCAGCGCTTCCCTGTCCCAGCCCAGGAGTTCCTGATAGCGCGGGTTGATGTCGAGATAGGTGCCGTTCTCCAGGGTGGTAATGGAAATGGCTGCCGGGCTGCCATTGAAGGCGACGGTAAAGCGTTCCTGCAGTTCGTGGATTTCGGTCATGTCGCGACCGATGCCGAGTACGCCGATCAGTTGACCACCCGAGTCGTGGATGGGCGCCTTGATGGTCTGCAGGAATTCGCGGTGGCCATCGCTGGCAAAGGTGACCCATTCATCGTTGCGCCGCGGCCCATTGGCATGCAGTGCGGCGAGGTCGTTGGCGCGGAAGAATCTGGCCAGTTCGGGATCGACAAAGTCGAAGTCGGTCTTGCCGCAGATGCTGGCTTCGTCAGCCCCGAAAAACTGTTCGAAGCGCTTGTTGCAACTGAGGTAAATACCCTCCGGGTCCTTTAGCCAGACGAGGTCGGGGATGGTGTCGAAGAGGCTGCGCAACTGACCGCGCTCGGCCACCAGGGCTGCCGTGGCCGCCTCGGCCGCCGCCTGTCGCGCCAGGCTTTCGCGCAGCACGCGGGTGAGAAGTACAGCGAGCAGGCCGGCGGTAATGGCGACGAACAGCCAGCCTTTGAGCATGCTGGCGGTGACCCGTGTGGCAGGGTCGCTGATGAGGCTGGCGACGAGCTGGTCGGAGACAAGTATCCAGAGCGCAGCGAGGGCGATATAGGGCAGGACGACCTGGGCAATCGCCCCGTAGAGTATCTTGTGCTGGTGGCGGTCATGGGCGGTGCGCATGATCTACTCGGCGTAGGTTCGGGCAATCGCCATGAAAGCAGGGTATTCGCGGACAAAGGCGTCGACGATATCGGGGTCGAAATGGGTGCCGCTGCCGTCAACGATAATGCGGTAGGCATCATCGAAGGAGAAGGCTTCCTTGTAGACGCGCTTGCAGGTCAGGGCATCGAAGACGTCGGCAAGGGCCATGAGGCGCGCGGCAATCGGAATGTTGTCGCCGGCCAGGCCGTCGGGATAGCCGCTGCCATCCCATTTTTCGTGGTGGGAACGGGCAATCAGCTTGGCGATGGCAAGAAACTCGACCGGCTTGTCGGCATCGCTTTCGGCTTGGGCAATGGCCTTGCTGCCCAGCTCGGCATGGGTCTTCATGATCTCCCATTCGTCGGGGGTCAGTTTGCCGGGTTTGAGCAGGATGCTGTCGGGGATGCCGACCTTGCCGATGTCGTGCAGCGGGGCCGACTGGGCGATGGCGCTGATGGTCCGTTCGTCGAGATAGTCGGCAAAACGCGGGTGCTCGCCAAGCGTCCGGGCCAGGGTCAGGACGTAGTCCTGGGTACGGCGCAGATGCTTGCCGGTTTCCGGGTCGCGGGTTTCGGCCAGGCGGGCCAGGGCATGGATGCTGACTTCCTGGATCAGCTGGTTTTCACCCATGCGCCGTGTCACTTCGGCCTCGAGATAGGTGTTCTGGTTGGTCAGGATGTCGCGCGCCTGCTTGAGTTCGAGCTGGGTCCGGATGCGGGCGAGGACTATGCCGGGGCGGATCGGTTTGGTGATGTAGTCGACGGCCCCCAGATCGAGGCCGCGCTCTTCGTCATCGCT
This sequence comes from uncultured beta proteobacterium, assembly GCA_903930395.1. GTDB lineage: Bacteria > Pseudomonadota > Gammaproteobacteria > Burkholderiales > Rhodocyclaceae > Azonexus. The sequence continues at coordinate 5,652 of CAIYYE010000076.1, read as the reverse complement.
GCCGTCCATGGCCGTGACGTAGATGACCGGGATGTTTCGCGTGCCTGGGTCGGCCCGCAATTCGGCCAGCACATCGTAGCCATCCATGTCCGGCATCATGACGTCGAGCAGGATGAGGTCGGGCGTCGGCGTACCACGGGCAATCTGTAGGGCACGCCGGCCCGAGTTGGCGGCGCGGACCCGGTAAATCGGCTGCAGCAACTCGCCGAGGACGCTGAGGTTCTCGGGGGTGTCGTCCACGATGAGGATAGTGGCCGGGCTGCGGCTCATTTTTTCGTCTCCAGCTGCCTATGGCGAATTTATTAGAATTATCACCTTTTGACGAAAAAATTGCTATGTTGGTAAACCCTTGGGGGCGGAAAGTGCCCGCCGTTCAACGCGGCTTTCAGTTGCCGCGCGGGGTTCCGGCAATGCGGTGAAAAATGGCAAAGCGGGTTTTGTCGATTTTTTCTGCTTCGACTGCGGCGGTTAGCGCGCAGTTCGGCTCCCGGTTGTGCTGGCAGTCGCGAAAACGGCATTGGCCAAGATAAGGCCGGAACTCGGGGAAGGCTGCTTCGATTTCATGACGTGCGAGATGACCAAGGCCGAATTCCTGCAAACCCGGCGAGTCGATCAGATGGCTGTCGGCATCGAGGTGGTAGAGCGTGGCATGGGTGGTGGTGTGCTTGCCGGAATCGAGGGCCTGCGAAATTTCACGGGTGGCGGCGCGGGCTTCGGGAATCAGCGCATTGACCAGCGTTGACTTGCCCATGCCGGATTGGCCAACAAGGACGCTGGTCTTGTGGGCCAGATGGGGGCGCAGGTCTTCGGCGTGTTCGAGGGCCGAGAGTTCGAGGACGCGATAGCCGAGGGCGGCCAGTGCCGCCAGGCGCTGGCGGGCGGGCGGAAGTTTGTCGGCGAGATCGCACTTGTTGAGGACGATGAGCGGCTCGATTTCCTCGCTCTCGGCGGCGACCAGGGCGCGGATGATGAGTTCGTCGGAGTAGGCCGGTTCGGTGGCGATGACGATGATCAGTTGATCGACATTGGCAGCGATCAGTTTCTGGCGGATTTCGTTGGAGCGGTATAGCAGGCTGGAGCGCGGCTGGATGGCCTCGATGACGCCCTGATCGTCGGAAGTCTGCTTGATGTCGACGCGATCACCGCAGGCGATCTCGCTTTTCTTGCCGCGCGGGAAGCAGGGCAGGCGCGAACCGTCGGCCAGTTCGACGACGTACTGGCGGCCGTGCGCGGCAATGACGCGGCCTTCCATCAGTCTTTGAATCGGTAGTATTGCTGGTTCAGATAGGCGGCGACTTCGGCTTCCTCTTCGGGGAACCAGCCAGCCCTGACCTGCGAGTTGCAGGTGGCGACGCGTTGCAGGACATCGAGCTGGGTTGATAGCAGACGGCCATCGCGGGTGTACATCTTGCTGCCGTCGCCGCCGTAGAGGCGGACGTGGCAGGCGACGCAGGCCTTGTCGTGGTGTTCCTTGCCGACTTTGGGATCGGCGCTGCCCCAGGGTTCGGCGGCCAGCGCCGGGAGGGGGATCAGGGCGGCAACAAGCAGTACGCGGACTGTTTTCATGCGGGTTTCTCCTGAAGTTGCAGGTGCGCGATGCGCTGGGCAGCCGGCGGGTGGGAATCGTGGAAAAGCGAGTGTAGCGGGTCGGGGGTCAGGGTGGATGCATTGTCCTGATAAAGCTTGACCAGGGCACGGACGAGGTCGTCGGCGGCGGCATGTTGCGCCGCGTAGGCGTCGGCCTCGAATTCGTGGCGGCGCGAGAGCTGGCTCATGAGCGGCGTCAGCGGAAAGGTGAAGGTCGGCATGACGAGGAAAAACAGGATCAGCGCCAGCGCCGTGTTCTGGGCGGGAACGCCCAGACCGGCGTAGAACCAGGGGGCGTCGATGAGCTGGCCGAGCAGCCAGAGGAAGCCGAGCGAGCCGGCAAACATGAGGACCATGCGCTTGACGACGTGCTTCTTGCGGAAATGTCCGAGTTCGTGCGCCAACACGGCTTCGACTTCGGGTGGATCGAGGCGGGAGAGCAGGGTGTCGAAGAAGACGATGCGCTTGTTGTTGCCAAAGCCCGTGAAGTAGGCGTTGCCGTGGCTGGAACGCTTCGAGCCATCCATGACGAAGAGGCCGGAGGAGCGGAAACCGCAGCGGGCTAGCAGGGCTTCGATGCGCGCTTTCATTTCGCCGTCTTCGAGCGGCGAGAACTTGTTGAAGAGTGGCGCGATCCAGGTCGGGTAAATGAACATGATGAGCAGGTTGAAGCCGCTCCAGAACAGCCAGACGTAAAGCCACCAGTATTGGCCCATGGCGCCCATGAGCCAGAGCACGGCGGCGATGACCGGGGCGCCGATGGCGATGCCGAGCAGGGTCTGTTTGAGCAGGTCGGCGAAGAACAGGCCCGGGCTCATCCGGTTGAAGCCGTGCCGTGCCTCGATGACGAACTGGCTGTAGAGCGACAGCGGCAGATCGATCAGGCCGGAAATGAGGGTCAGGCTGAAGATCATGGCCAGGCCGTAGGGGATGCCGTCGAGGCGGGGCGACCAGAGGTCGTGGAGGGCGGCCAGGCCACCGCCGAGCGTGAAGGCGAGCAGCACGACGGCCTCGATCAGCATGCCAAGAATGGCTGTCCGGCTGCGGTCGACGGTGTAATCGGCGGCTTTCTGGTGGTCGGGCAGGACGATGCGCTCGGCGAAATCGGCCGGTACGGCAGCGCGGTGGGCGGCGACGAAACGGATGTGGCGAATTTTCAGCCACAGTCGGGTGAACAGGGTCAGGGCGAAGAAAATGAGAAAAATCGAGGTGAAGTCAGGAGTCACGAATATGGGGCCAAAGCTGTGCGAAAATCGCGGTTTTCAAGGATTCGGGCAATTATATGGCAGGCAATGCAAACAACCTCGTCTGGCTGGACATGGAAATGACCGGACTCAACCCGGATGGTGACCGCATCATCGAAATGGCAATGGTGGTCACCAATTCGAATCTGGAAATGGTCGCCGAATCACCCGCCTGGGTCGTCCACCAGTCCGACGAAACACTGGCCGGCATGGATGATTGGAACCAGAAAACGCACGGACGTTCCGGCCTGATCGACAAGGTCAAGGCATCGGCCATGGATGAAGCCAAAGTCGAAGCCGAGGCGCTGGAATTCCTCAAGAAATATTCACTGGCCGGCGACTCGCCGATGTGCGGCAACTCAATCGGCCAGGACCGCCGCTTCATGGCCCGCTACATGCCGACGCTGGAAGCCTTCTTCCACTACCGCAATCTTGATGTCAGTACCCTCAAGGAACTGTGCAAGCGCTGGCAGCCGGAGATTTACAAGGGCTTCAAGAAGAAGAGCAAGCACACGGCGCTGGCTGATATCTACGAGTCCATCGACGAAATGAAGTACTACCGCGAACACTTTCTGAAAGGGTAAGCGCGCGGCAAAGCCTCGGTCAGCGCCGGTAGAGACGGAAAGTTTCCTTGCGGTCGCCGGGGCGGTTGCCTTCCCAGACCTTGGTCCACTTGCCATTGGGCGCCGCCAGTTCGCGCCGGGTGTCGCCGACGACCAATAGCCAGTTGCAGGCCTGCCCGGCCTTCGACTCTTCGGCTACCGGTTCGATGCCGACAAAGTAGGAGAGCGAGGCGAGCTGGGTTTCGTTCAGGGCACGTTCGGCCAGGCAGCCATGATTGGCCGGCAAGGTTTGGGCGATGGCCTGGGCGACCGGGCGATATGATTTGTTGAAGTCGAACCAGGGCAGGATCAGCGTCGTCGCCAGCAGCCACAGCGTCGTGCAGCCGAGCGTCCAGTGCGTCAGGCTGCGGTAGGGCGAGCGTGGTGCGGTGATGATCAGCCAGATCCACCAGGCCGTTGCGGCCAGGCCGACCACCAGGGCGAGCAGGTCGAAATAGCCGACGAAGCTGGGGCGCAGGACGAGTGCCCGCTTGGCCATCTGTTCGGGCCAGCCGAGGACCATGGCCGACCAGCCCAACCAGACGATGGCGATGAACAGGCTGAAGGTCGACATGGCAAACCAGTCGAAGGCATTGGCTGCGCCGCGGCGCAAGGCCAGAGCGCCCGGCGTGGCGAGCAGGGCCAGGGGTGGCAGCAGGAGCAGAGCGGGAATCTGGCGGGGGCGGTAAGCCCAGGCCAGCAAGAGCAGGGTCAGGAGCAGGAAAACAAGCGGCAGCAATTGGGCCGGTGCCTTGATCTCCCGGCGCCGGAGCCGCAGCGTCCAGATCGCCAGGGGGAAGGCGGGGAAGGCGAACCAGGGCAGCATGGCAATGAAGCGGCCACCACCGACGATCGAGAATGGCGTGTTCAGCGGCGCCAGTTCGGTGGCCAGCCAGCCATGGAAGCGGGCCGGTTCAAGATTAAGCAGGAGCAGGGGCCAGGGCAGGATGAGCGCAGCCGCAATGGCGAGGCCGATGAGCAGGGTATGCAGGGCTTTCGGGCGATCCGGCGACAACCACCAGGCGACGGGCGCGATGGCGAGCAGGGGCAGGGTCGGGGCAATGCCGGTGCCGAGCAGGCAGCCGGCGATGGCCAGACCATAGAAAATGCCGGTCAGCCGGGGTTTGCGGCCAATCGCGGCGAGTCCGCCCAGGGCGCCGCTGTAGGCGGCCAGTGCAATCAGCATGGGCTGCGCGTCGTGGGCATGGAAGAGCAGGCCGGCGCTGCCCGCGAGCAGCAAGGGGCTGGCGGCGGCATGGTCTTCGCCATATAGCTCGCGGCTGGCGTAGTAGAGCCCGACCAGGGCCAGTGCCACCCAGATGCCGCTGGCCAGACGCATGGCTTCGTGCAGCGGCAGCCAGCCGCCGAAGAGCATGCCGGTCAGGGCGGCGCTCCAGTAATAAAGCGGTGGTTCGTGGAAGGGGCGACCGGCGAGCTCAGGTGAGAGCCAGTCGCCAAAGTTCAGCATGTGCCAGGCGGCACCGATGTGGATGGCGTCCTCGCCCTTCCATGGGTCGCGTCCGAACAGGCCGGCCAGGACATAGAAGGCGAGGATGGCGGCGAGCACCCAGCCAGCCGGTGGCAGGCGGATGCCACGGCGCAGGGTGTCGCGAATCAGGGTAAGAGCGTCAGACATGTCGACCAGAAACGAAAAAGGCAGCCATCAGGCTGCCCTTTATCGCGTGATCCGTGCAGATCAGACAGCAGCCTTGCCGCGCATGGCGCCGAACTTCTGGTTGAAGCGCTCGACACGACCGGCGGTGTCGACGATCTTCTGCTTGCCGGTGTAGAACGGGTGGCAGAGCGAACAGACTTCGACGTGAAGGGCTTTCTTCATGGTCGACTTGGTCGTGAAGGTGCTGCCGCAGGAGCAGGTCACCTGAATTTCGTTGTAATCCGGATGGATATTGGCTTTCATCTTCTAGTCCTTAATCAAGCGACCGGCGGATGTGGCCGATCTGGGAAGCCGGTGATTATCGGTGAATAATCACCGGCTTGCAACAATTTTATTAACCGCGACGCATGGCGTCAAAGAATTCCTGGTTGCCCTTGGTCGATTTGACCTTGTCGAGCAGGAATTCCATGGCTTCGAGATCATCCATCGGGTAGCAGAGCTTGCGCAGCACCCACATCTTTTGCAGGACATCGGGCTTGAGCAGTAGCTCTTCACGACGCGTGCCGGAGCGATTGACGTTGACCGCCGGGTACATGCGCTTCTC
>CAIYYE010000075.1 GCA_903930395.1 uncultured beta proteobacterium | reverse complement strand
GGATTCGACTGGCTTTCGGAAGGTCAGGCTGAGCCATTCAAGGCCGCCGCGACTGCTGTCGCCGCCGGCGCGGCAATCGCCCTCGCCCGTCTGTGGCTGAAGCGACGCCACAAGGACTGAACTGATTTACCCTCCTCTCGAAATCCCCCCGATTCGAGAACTCCCTGTTACCCCGCCCTCGTGGCGGGGTTTTTTTTGCCACGACTACACTATCCGCAGCAGAAATCAGATAATCCCTCCCTTGCCTTCTGCTTTGCCAAGCAGAGGGAAGACTTTTCCTCCAAACTGCTGAAACATCCTCGAGCGCTGACCGCATGAAGCAAGCCCCCTTTCCCGCCACACCGTTGCTCAATGGCACCGATGCCGAACAGAAGCGGCGGGAGATTCTCGACTATTTTCATGCGACCTATGATCGCTATGAACAGTTGTTCGAGGTGCTGAGCTGCGACGAGGCCTACCTCGTCAAACCGATCGCCCTGCGTCATCCGCTCATTTTCTATTTTGGCCACACAGCGACCTTTTTCATCAACAAGCTGGTGCTGGCAGGACTGATCGAACAGCGCATCAATCCGGGCTTCGAGTCCATGTTCGCCATCGGCGTCGACGAAATGAGCTGGGATGACCTCAGTGACGTTCGCTACAACTGGCCGCGCGTAGACGAGGTACGCGCCTACCGGCAGAGCGTCCGACAGGTCGTCGACCAGCTCATTCGCCTGCAGCCGCTGAATCTGCCCATCGCCTGGGAAGACCCGTTCTGGATCATCCTGATGGGTATCGAGCATGAGCGCATCCATCTCGAAACCTCGTCGGTGCTGATTCGCCAGCATCAGCTCAGATACGTCCGCCCCCATCCGGCCTGGGCCCCTTGTCGCGTCAGCGGCGTGGCACCGGAAAACAGCCTGATCGACATTCCAGCCGCCCAATTCGAGCTCGGCCGCGACCGCAAGGCACCCCTTGTCTACGGCTGGGACAATGAATTCGGCCAGCACGAGGTGTCCACCGCCGCATTCCAGGCCAGTCGCCATCTGGTCACCAATCACGAATTCCTGGCCTTTGTCGAGGCCGGCGGCTATGCCGACGACTCGCTATGGCCCGAAGAGGGTGCTGCCTGGAAGAAATTTGCCCAGGCCGAGCACCCGACCTTCTGGATCAGGGACGGCGCGCAATGGCGCCTTCGCCTGATGCTTGAAGAAGTCCCCATGCCCTGGAACTGGCCCGTCGAGACCAATTATCACGAGGCCAAAGCCTTCTGCAACTGGAAGGCACGCAGTAGCGGTCAGGCCGTGCGCCTGCCGAGCGAGGACGAGTGGCAGGCACTGCGTCGCTTCGCGGGGATCGACGACCTTGCCACCAGGCTGCCGGCCAACATCGGGCTCGCTCAGGAGGCCTCGAGTTGCCCGGTCGATCGCTTTGCCCATGGTCCGCTGTTTGATGTCGTCGGCAATGTCTGGCAATGGCAGGAAACACCGATCTACCCCTTGGCCGGCTTTGAAGTCCATCCGATCTACGACGACTTCACGACACCGACCTTCGACGAACGCCACAACCTGATCAAGGGCGGCTCGTGGATTTCCTGCGGCAACGAAGCGGCACCGATCTCGCGCTACGCCTTCCGTCGCCATTTCTTCCAGCATGCCGGTTTCCGTTATGTCGTGGCCGATGCAGCAGCGACCCAGCCTGCCTCGCACTACGAAACCGACCGGCTGATTTCGGAATACATCGAATTCCATTACGGCGACGCCTATTTCGGCGTCGCCAATTTCCCGCGGACACTGGCCCAACTGGCCATCGAAACCATGGGCGGGCGACCGGCGCACAAGGCCCTTGATCTCGGCTGCGCCACCGGCCGGGCAACTTTCGAGCTGGCCCGACATTTCGATCAGGTTACCGGCATCGATTTCTCCGCCCGCTTCATCGGCGTCGGCACCCAACTGGCAGAGCAAGGCCGGCTTCGTTACACGCTGACCGAAGAAGGTGAACTGGTCAGCTACAAGGAATGTTCGCTGAGCACCCTGGGCCTTGCCGAGATGGCCCCCAAAGTCGAATTCTTCCAGGGCGATGCCTGCAACCTGAAACCGGTCTTTGCAGGCTACGACCTCATCCTCGCCGCCAACCTGATCGATCGCCTGTACAGCCCGAGCCTCTTCCTCGAGACAGTCCATGAGCGACTGAATCCCGGTGGCCTGCTCATGCTGACTTCACCCTATACCTGGTTGCCGGAGCACACAAAACGCGAGGAGTGGATAGGCGGTTTCAAGAAGGACGGCGAAAACTTCACCACCTTCGATGGCCTGAAAGCCCTGCTCGGCAAACACTTCCGCCTGCTGCACGGACCGGAATCAGTACCCTTCGTGATCCGTGAAACAAAACGGAAATTTCAGCACACCCTTTCGGAAGTCACCATCTGGGAACGGATCTAGTGTAGTGCTGCACACTAGCCTTCAAGCCGCTTCACCGAACCAGTTGGCGCCGAGGCAGGCGCGCAGGGCCAGGCGGGCCCGGTGGAGCTGGACCCAGCAGTTATTGGTTGTGATACCCAGGGTCCGGCAGATTTCATCGGTATCGAAGCCGAGCACCTCGCGCATCGTGAATATGCGCGCGCTGGCGTCAGGCAGGCGGTAGAGGCAGGCTTCGAAGACTTCCCAGAACTGCTTGTTCTCTGT
>CAIYYE010000074.1 GCA_903930395.1 uncultured beta proteobacterium | reverse complement strand
CCTCGAGGCCAAGGTGTTCGGCGGCGGATCGGTGATGGCCAGTCTGGCCGGGAGCCAGGTCGGGGAAAAAAATGCCGAGTTCGTGCTCGAATTCCTTAAAACTGAGAAAATCCCCATTGTTGCCAAAGATTTGCTGGATTCGTATCCGCGGAAAGTCTACTATTTCCCACATTCAGGACGCGCCTTGGTCAAAAAACTGCATCGCGTCCATAACGACACCTTGTTCAGCCGGGAGAACGAATACAAGCTTCGCCTGAGTACATCCACTTTCGCAGGGGATGTGGAGTTGTTCGTATGACGCGCTTGCCACCCGGAAAGCATGAGTTTTCAAAATTTCACTACAGATGCCCATGAAGACTAAAGTTTTGGTGGTGGATGATTCGATGCTGATGCGTAGTCTGCTGACCAAGATGATCAATCTGGCGCCGGACATGGAGGTTGTGGGCGCCGCGCCTGATGCTCAGGATGCGCGCGAAATGATCAAGGCGCTCAATCCCGACGTTTTGACGCTCGATGTCCAGATGCCGAAAATGGACGGGCTGGAGTTTCTCGAGCGCCTGATGCGCTTGCGGCCGATGCCGGTCGTCATGGTTTCATCCTTCACCGAGTCGGGTTCGGATATCACGCTCAAAGCCCTCGAGTTGGGGGCCGTCGATTACATTGGCAAGCCAAGGACTGACAATGGAAAGAGTATCGAAAGTTATGCCGAGGATCTGGTGGAAAAACTACGCATAGCCAAAGGTGCCCGCCTGCATCGATCAGTAGCCAGATCGCCGTCGGCGACGACTGTCGCGATGCCGGCAAGGGCCGGACTGGCGACAAGCGGTGCCGTTATCTTTGTGGGCGCCTCGACCGGGGGGACCGAGGCAATCAAGGACTTTTTGCTGGGCATGCCGGCAGATTGCCCGCCGATACTGATAGTCCAGCATATGCCCGAGTCCTTTACCGGTTCCTTTGCCCGTCGTCTCGATGCCTTGTGTGCGCCGCGTGTCATCGAGGCGCAAGGCCATGAAAAACTGGAGGCGGGTAGCGTCTATGTGGCACCAGGGCATTCCCATCTGCTGGTCCGGCGGGAGGGGGGCGGGCTCTACACCGAATTGGCGGCGACGCAGCCGGTCAACCGGCATCGGCCATCGGTTGATGTGCTCTTTGATTCAGCGGCCGCCGTGCTGGGCAGCAAGGCCATAGGCGTCATTCTGACGGGCATGGGCAAGGACGGCGCTCAGGGCTTGTTGCGGCTGCGCCAGTCCGGGGCGAAAACTTTCGGTCAGGACGAGGCAAGCTGTGTGGTTTACGGCATGCCGCGCGAAGCCTTTCTGGTCGGTGCGGTAGTCGAGCAGTGTGCTCTGGGTGATATGGCAAGGCGGGTGATCGGGGCGATTGGGAGCTAAAAAGACGGTCGGACTTGTTGGCTATGGCCAAAGGATTAAACTAGACCCCTATTTTTACTATTTGGCATGGGAAAACAAATGCAAACAAGTATTTTGAATGAATCCGGCAAGGTGGTGATCAAGCTGTCCGGGCGTTTTGATTTCAACACGCACCGCGAATTCCGTGCTGCTTATGAGCCCTTTATTGCCGATACAGTGGTCCGCTCGGTAGCAGTTGATTTCTCCGGGGTCGATTATCTGGACAGCTCCGCACTGGGTATGTTGTTGATGTTGCGCGACAAGTTGGGTGGTGCCGGTAAAGATGTGGCATTGACCGGGGTGCGCGGTAACGTAAAACAGGTGCTAGATATTGCTAATTTTGGTAAATTGTTTCAAATTTCATAAAAGGTTGGTTGGGCGCCGTAATGGCCTTGGTGGCGTCCTTGCTACGTGGCGATGGACGTGGGAGACGCGGAGAGCCGGTTTCCAGTGACCGAAGGTCGCCTGACGCGCGACAAGCGAGAGGATGGCAATGTCGGAATTATTGAAGAATATCGACGCACGAACCAAATTGGCGGGCACCAACAAGCTCGAGATACTTCTTTTCTTTCTTGGCGTGGATCAGCGTACCGGGCGTCGTGAGACCTACGGCATCAATGTGTTCAAGGTCCGTGAGGTCATGCGCACACCGGTGATTACCGCCGCCCCTGACATGCCGCCCTCCGTTGAGGGCATGGTCAGCCTGCGCGGGGCACTGGTGCCGGTGATCGATCTCGCGAAGTATTCGGGCATAGCCCCGGAAAAACCGCGCGAAATCATGATCGTGACCGAATACAACGGGCACACGCAGGGCTTTCTGGTCGAGGGGGTGGATACCATCCTTCGCCTTGACTGGAGCAAGATGCGGGTCCCGCCGGAAATGCTGACTTCGCAGACGGGCGGCCTGGTAACGGCCGTCACCGAACTCGATGACAACCGTCTGGTCATGATGATGGACGTCGAGAAAGTGCTTTCGGAAACCTCGACTATCGACAACGAAAGCATGTTCCGTGGGGTGGTCGCTGTGGACCGCCCGGACAGTACCGTTTTTTATTGTGATGACTCCAGTGTCGCCCGCAAGCAGATTGAGCGGACGCTCGCTGCCATGGGCGTCAAGGGGATCTCGGCGGTCAATGGTCGCCAGATGTGGGACGAAATGGAGAAAATAGCGACCTATGCGCAGTCGATCGGCAAGCCGCCTTCGTCCATGATCAGTCTGGTGTTGACCGATATCGAAATGCCCGAGATGGATGGCTATATCCTGACCAAGAAAATAAAGTCGGATCCGCGCTTCAGCAGCATTCCGGTGATCATGCATTCCTCCCTGTCGGGAATGTCCAATCAAAAGCTTGGGGCGTCAGTTGGCGTCGATGAGTATGTACCCAAATTCGAGCCCATGCGTCTGTCCGAAACCTTGGCCAGGCGACTGGGGGTGGAAGGTTTGCCGGTTCGTGCGGCCTGAGAGATAGCGGGAGTTGGCGATGGACCTCGTAGAGAATAAAAATCTGCTCGACAGCATCGATGCGCGGACGCGGCTGGCAGGTTCCAACAAGATGGAAATCCTGCTGTTCTCGCTGGGGACGCGCGAGATTTTCGGCATCAATGTGTTCAAGGTCCGCGAAGTCGGCCGGACGCCCCACATTACGAGGACGCCGAACATGCCGCGCGGGGTGGAGGGCTTGATTTCGTTGCGTGGCAATGTCATCCCGGTGCTGTCGCTGGGCCAGTTCATGCATCTGGATGCCCCGGCCGGGCTCGGCAAGACCATGATGGTGGCCGAGTATTCAAAGCGGACGCTGGGTTTTCTCGTGCACGATGTCGACCGCATCATCCGGGTTGACTGGGAGCGCGTGAAGGCACCGGAGAACGTGCTGGCGGCAAACCAGGGGCTGATCACGGCGGTGATCGAACTGGAGGGGGGCGGGCTGGTGTCGATTCTCGATGTCGAACAGATACTGGCCAATTCATTTGGTGAGGCGATGATTGTCGATATCACGCCGGCCAAAGTGGATCCCGACACCAATGTCTTTTTTGTCGACGATTCCGTCGTCGCGCGACGCAAGATTGCCGAAGTTCTCGACAAGCTTGGGGTCCGCCACAAGCACGCCACCAATGGCCAGGAAGCCTGGACGCGACTGCAGGGGATTGCCGGTCATGCGGCGCAGATGGGACACAATATCCGCGAAGATATTCGCCTGATTCTGGTTGACGCCGAGATGCCGGAAATGGATGGCTATGTGCTGACCAAGAACATCAAGGCCGATCCGCGTTTCGATGGTGTTCCCATCGTCATGCACTCCTCGCTCTCTTCCGAAGCCAATCGGGCCATGGGCAAGTCGGTGGGCGTGGATGCCTATGTCGCAAAATTCGATGCTGAAGCGTTGGCGGATACACTGCGTCCGCTGATTGAACGATAACAAACCAAGTTCCTGGAGTAGTGCATGGCAGCTGATCCGAAAATGAAATTCCTGGTGGTCGACGATTTCTCGACCATGCGACGAATCGTCCGGAATCTTCTCAAAGAGCTGGGGTTTACCAATGTCGACGAGGCCGAGGATGGGGCGATTGCGCTCCAGAAGCTGCAGGCAGGTGGCTTTGAGTTCGTCGTGACCGACTGGAACATGCCGAACATGGATGGCCTCACCCTCTTGCAATCGATACGGGCAACGCCGCATCTCAAGCATCTGCCCGTCCTCATGATCACCGCCGAAGCGAAGAAGGAAAACATCATCGCCGCGGCGCAGTCGGGGGCCAGCGGCTACATCGTCAAGCCTTTTACGGCGGGAACACTTTCGGAAAAGCTGAACAAGATTTTCGAAAAAATGGGTCAGGCCTAAGGGGAGATCATGTCGGCAAATAACGATTCAGATGACCTCGAGGCCCTTTTTGACTCGATCGCAGCAGGCAGTGCAGCGGCGCCGGTCGCCCCGGCACCCGTGCCGGTAGCGCCAGTTCCCGCGGCATCCGCGGATGGTGACAATGATGATTTGCAGGCCCTGTTCGATAGCGTCGCTGCAACGGCCAGTGTGGCCCAGGTAGCCTCCAGCGGTGATGCGGCCGGTGGTGACGCCGGTGGTGACGCCGGCGCCGCCTGGTCGCAGCAGGAGGCTGTCTTCAATCGCATCGGACAGATGGCGCGTAACCTGCACGATACGCTGGGGCAGCTTGGTTACGACAAGCTCATCGAGCAAACCGTTTCGGCGCTGCCCGATGCCAAGGATCGCCTGGCCTATGTCGCCAATTTGACCGAGCAGGCCGCCTGTCGCGTTCTCAATGCGACGGATATTGCCAATCCATTGGTTGAGCAGATCGAAACGAGCGCCCAGGCCCTGGGCCAGCGTTGGGACAAGGTCTTCGCCAACGAAATGGGGCCGGCTGACTTCAAGCTGCTGGCAGCGGAAACGCGCGCTTTCCTCAATGAAGGGCTGCCGCAAAAGGCCCGCGCCACCCATGCCCAATTGACCGAAATCATGATGGCACAGGATTTCCAGGACCTGACCGGGCAAGTCATCAAGAAGATTGTCAGCCTGGCTCATGAGCTTGAGTCGGGACTGATGACCGTGCTCATCGAGGTGCTGCCGGAAACCAAGCGTACCGATGAGGTCGCCAGTCTGATGAACGGTCCGGTCATCAATGCCGAAGGGCGCAGCGATGTAGTGGTTAACCAGGAGCAGGTCGATGACCTGCTGGACAGCCTCGGCTTCTGAGGAGCGCGATAATGAGCGACTTTGCCGGAATGGAAGATCTCCTGCAGGACTTTCTGCAGGAGGCCAGTGATTTGTTGTCCGATGTGGATAACAAACTCGTTGAACTGGAAAAGATGCCGGATGACCGCGCATTGCTCAACGATATTTTCCGTGGCTTTCACACGGTCAAGGGCGGGGCTGGCTTTCTCAACGCTGCCGAACTGGTGACCCTCTGTCATCTGACTGAAAATCTCTTTGACCGCCTGCGCAATGGCGAACTTGAACTGACGGCCGGCTTGATGGACGTCATCATGGACGCGACCAAGGGCGTCCGCGAAATGTTTGGCGAATTGGGGCAGATGGTTCAGCCCCAGCCGGCTGATCCGGGCGTGATCGCCGCCTTGAAGGGCGTCTTGAGCGGAGATGCTGCTGCGGCCGCCGCGAAAGCAGCCGAAGTGCCGCCGGCGGTAGCGGATACGCCAAAAACACCTGGCCCCGTCCCCGGTGAGCCTGACTGGAACCTCTTGCATGCTGCCGTCACCGGCGCTGCGGCACCGGTCACGTCAGATCCGGCCGTGGTCATCACCAAGGCCGAAACGGCCATGGTCGAGTCGGTGGTGACGCCGGTTGTGGTGGCGCCTGAAGGGGCCGGTGCGGCATCGCCCTTTGGCCGGCGTGCCGTTGACAAGCCGGGCGGTCAGCCGGTTTCGGCACGGCGCGTTGAAGAGCGCGTTCGCGAAAATACCATACGGGTGGATACCTCCCGCCTCGACCAGGTTCTCAATCTGTCGGGTGAAATTGGCTTGACCAAGAACCGCCTGACCAGCCTGCGGGCCGACATCCTGGCTGGAAAGAGCGACTCGGAAACCCTGCATGCGCTGGATCAGGCGGTAAGCCAGCTCGACTTGCTGGTGTCGGATTTGCAGAACTCGGTGATGAAGACGCGGATGCAGCCCATCGGCCGTCTTTTCCAGAAATATCCGCGCATTGCCCGCGACCTCGCCCGGCAACTCGGCAAGGATGTCGAACTGGTCCTCGCTGGCGAGGAAACCGAAGTAGACAAGACGATGATCGAGGATCTGGCCGATCCGCTCATCCACCTGATCCGCAATGCGGTTGATCATGGCGTCGAAATGCCCGAGGAGCGTTTGGCTGCCGGCAAGCCGGTCAAGAGTCTGGTCCGCCTCGAGGCGCGTCAGGAGGGCGATCATATCGTCCTTATCATTGCCGATGACGGCAAGGGCATGAATGCCGAACGGATTCGCGCCAAGGCCATTGAAAAGGGCCTGATATCCGAAGAAGACGCCAATACGCTGGACGAGCGCCAGAGCCTCAACCTCATCTTCCTCCCCGGTTTTTCGCTCAAGGCGCAAATTTCCGATGTGTCGGGGCGTGGCGTCGGCATGGACGTGGTGAAAACCAATATCCAGAAGCTCAACGGATCGATCGAGATACGCTCGGAGCCAGGCAAGGGGTCGGTTTTCATCATTTCATTGCCGCTGACCCTGGCGATTCTGCCGGTTTTGCTGGTTCTGCTTGGCGATCAGCCATTCGCCCTGCCGCTGTCGCTGGTTCGCGAAATACTGCCGATCGAGCAAAGCAAGGTCCAGGAAGTGGGCGGTCGGGAAACGCTGGTGGTCAGGGGCGAGGTATTGCCCGTGATTACCCTGGCACGCCTTCTCGGCTGGCCGCTTGAGCGCTATCCGGAGTACGGCGTGTTCATGCAGACGGCGGAGCGCAGCTTCATTCTGGCGGTCGATAGCTTCGCCGGGCGCGACGATGCCGTGATCAAGTCGCTCGAGGATTTCCGTCCAAAGGGGGTGGCTGGCGTGACCACACTGTCCAATGGGCAGATCGTCCTGATTCTCGACATGAAAGAATTGTTGGCCGACCTCGGGCAGCATGCCGAGGTGGGTTCCGGCAAGAGGGCGCTCGATTTCGCATGATTCCCGTTTTTAGTCAACGAGTTGAGAGGGGGCTTTGCCCCCTCTTTTCTTTTGGAGGTTTACTCTGTTGTCATTGGCTTGCGAATGGCATCTGAGAAACAGAATAAATAAACACACGTACCTCTATAATTTTTCTGGTTTTTTCCTATAATAGCCATAACGTAAACCAAAGATGGCTATGGCCGAAGACAGCGACCTCGAGAAATCTGAAGAGCCTACAAGTAGGCGAATCGAGCAAGCCCGGGAAAAGGGGCAGGTGCCTCATTCTCGCGAACTTGGCACTTTTCTGGTTTTGATTGCTGCTGGTGCCGCTTTTTGGACAATGGGTGGCTGGTTCATGCAGCGCTCGATGGCGGTGGTCAGAAAAGGCTTTACCGTCGAGTCCGAGGTCATGCGCGAGCCGGCCTTGATGCTGCCCCGGCTGGCCGAGATGGCCGGCGACGCCCTTCTGGCTTTTTCTCCCTTGCTCGGCTTGCTCGTGCTGGCTGCCGTCCTGCCACCATTTTTCATGAATGCCTGGGTTTTTTCCCCGCAGGCAATGGTCCCGGATTTCAATCGTCTCAATCCGCTCACCGGCTTTGGCCGGATGTTCTCGTGGAACAGCTTGATGGAACTGGGCAAGGCAGCACTCAAGGCGGCCTTGGTCGGCAGTGTGGCAGTCCTGCTGATGTGGAAAGAGCGTGACGAAATATTCGGTTTGCTCAACGAGCCCCTGGAGTCCGGGCTGGCCCATGCCGGCGATCTGGTCTCGTATTCATTTCTGGTCATGGTCGCGACGCTGGTGCTGATTGTCGCGGCGGATGTGCCCTTCCAGCTCTGGCAATACTTCGACAAGTTGAAGATGACCAAGGAAGAGATCAAGCAGGAAATGAAGGAAATGATGGGCGACCCCCATGTCAAGGGGCGTATCCGCAGCCTGCAGATGCAGGCTGCCCGCAAGCGCATGATGGCGGCAGTGCCGAAAGCCAATGTGGTCGTCACCAATCCGACCCACTTCTCGGTGGCGCTCTCCTATCAAACCGGCATGACGGCCCCCAAGGTGGTAGCCAAGGGGGCGGGCGCGATAGCCCAGAAGATACGCGAGATAGCCAACGAAAATGCGGTGCCGATACTCGAGGCGCCGCCCCTGGCCAGAGCGCTCTACAAACATGCCCAGCTCGACGCCGAAATCCCCTCCGCCCTGTACAGTGCAGTCGCGGAGGTTCTTGCTTATATCTACCAGCTGGCCAACTGGCGTCAGGTTGGTGGCGTCTATCCGGTGCCGCCGCGCGAACTGCCGGTGCCGCCAGAACTCGTTCCGGAGGCTGTGTAAATGGCAGCTTCCACAGTCAGCATGCAAAGTTTCATGGCCCGCATGAACATCTCGCAGATGGCGGCGCCGGTCCTCATCCTGATGATTCTGGCAATGATGGTGTTGCCGCTGCCGGCTTTCGTGCTGGACGTGTTCTTCACCTTCAATATCGCCATCTCGGTGCTCGTCCTGCTGGTTGCCGTCAATACGCAAAAGACCCTCGAGTTCTCGGTCTTTCCGACCGTTCTGCTGGTGACGACCTTGCTTCGCTTGTCGCTCAACGTCGCCTCGACCCGCGTCGTCATGCTCGAAGGGCATAACGGTCCGGATGCGGCCGGTAAGGTGATCGAGGCCTTCGGGCATTTCATGGTCGGTGGCAACTTTGCCGTCGGCATCCTCGTCTTCATGATCCTGGTGGTCATCAATTTTGTCGTCATCACCAAGGGTGCCGGTCGGGTGGCTGAAGTGTCGGCCCGCTTCACCCTTGACGCGATGCCGGGCAAGCAGATGG
>CAIYYE010000073.1 GCA_903930395.1 uncultured beta proteobacterium | reverse complement strand
TACGCCCGCCAGCGCCACCCCCAGCAACGCCTGCATCTCTCGGTGCAAGGCTCGGCCACCAGTTACGAAGCGATCAATTTCTGCCAGCGCGAATTCGGCATCCGCCGCGCCGTGCTGCCGCGTGTACTGACCCTGGCCCAGGTTGAAAACGTCATCAAAAACACCACCGTCGAAATCGAAGTTTTCGGCTTCGGCAGCCTTTGTGTCATGAATGAAGGCCGCTGCTGGCTTTCTTCGTACGCCTGCGGCGAATCGCCCAACACCGTCGGTGCCTGCTCGCCGGCCAAGTACGTCAAATGGGACAAGCAGCCGGGGGCCATGGAAACCCGCCTCAACGGCATCCTCATCGACCGTTTTGGCGACGACGAGCCGGCGGGCTATCCGACCCTGTGCAAGGGCCGCTTCGACGTCGAGGGCGAGACCTATTACGCACTGGAAGAGCCGACCAGCCTCAATGTCGTCTCCATCCTGCCCGACATTCTCAAGATCGGCGTCCGCGCCATCAAGGTCGAAGGCCGCCAGCGCAGCCCGACCTATGTCGCCCAGGTCACCCGCACCCTGCGGGCGGCGCTCGACTCCCTGCGCGATGGCAGCGAACGCTTCTCGGTCAAACCGGCCTGGCAGGCGGAACTGGCCAAGGTCTCGGAAGGCAGCCAGGCGACGCTGGGCGCCTACAGCCGGCCGTGGCGCTGAAGGAAAAGGCGGCATGAAACTCTCGCTCGGACCCCTGCTCTATTTCTGGCCCAAGGCCGAAGTCATGGATTTTTACGCTGAAATGGCGCAAAACCCGGCCCTCGATATCATCTACGTCGGTGAAGTCGTCTGTTCGCGCCGCCAGCAGTTGCGGACCACCGACTGGATAGGCCTGGCCCGCGACCTGAGCGATGCCGGCAAAGAGGTCGTCGTCTCGGCCCAGGCGCTGCTTGAATCCGAAAGCGACCTCAAGGCCCTGCGCCGGCTCGTCGACGAAGCGGGCTGCAAGCTCGAAGCCAACGATCTGGGCGCAGTCAATCTCGTCCATGGCCAGGATTTCGTCGCCGGCCCGCACTTGAATATCTATAACGAAGCGACGCTCGCCTCCTACGCCCGCTTCGGCCTCAAACGCTGGGTGCCGCCGCTTGAAGGCAGCCGGACAATGATCGAAGCGCTGCATAGCAGCCGGCCGGCCGGTGTCGAAACCGAGGTCTTCGCCTTCGGCAAGCTGCCGCTGGCCTTTTCCGCCCGCTGCTTCACAGCCCGCCATTACGACCTGAACAAGGACGACTGCCAGTTCAAGTGCCTGGACCATGCCGAGGGCCTCACGTTGAAAACGCGCGAAGGCCAGGATTTCCTGACGATCAACGGCATCCAGACCATGTCGGCGCAGAGCTACAATTTGCTGCATGAAATTCCGGAAATGCTGCGCATGGGCATCGATATAGCCAGGATCAGCCCGCAAAAAGATCACATCAACGCCATCATCGCCGCCTTCGATGCAGCCCGGCATGGCACGCCGCTAGAAATCGACTGCCAGCCGTGGAACGCCAGCGGCCTGGTAGATGGTTACTGGTTTGGCGATGCCGGCATCGTCCAGCACCATACGCAAGCCCTGGCCCAAATAGGAGCCCACTCATGAACGGCAGCTTCACCATCCCGAAATTCCGCCTGCCCGGCTTCGTCGCCCGCTTGGGCGAAAGGCTGCCGCAATGGCCACACGCCCTGGCCCTGGTCGCCGCGCTGAACGCCGCGCTGAAAATGAAATTGCTACCGGAAAGCGAGCTGGCCCTGCTCGATGGCAAGCTGTTTCGCGTCCGCATCCTCGATACCGGCGGCGAGGCCTCCTATACCTACGCCAGCGGCTTGTTCCGGCCGGTCTTCAGCCCGCAGCGCGAACCCGACCTGGCGTTCGCCGCCAATCTCTCGGCCTACCTGCAATTATTGGCTCGCCAGGAAGACCCTGACACGCTGTTCTTCAACCGCGAACTGGAAATCACCGGCGACACCGAACTCGGCCTCATCGTCAAGAACATGCTCGACGCGGTGGAATGGCCGAAATTTCCCGTCGCCTTGCCGATTTTCCGGCACTAGCCGGCAGACGCCACGATACTCAGCGTCTCAGCCAATTCAATCGGCGTCGCCAGGCCCTGCAAGTCACGAATACTGCGCGGGCCAAGGAAGACGGCCACCCCGGCCGGCAAATCGCCGTCCGGCGATATCAGATGGGAACGGATGGCCGGGTACTCGTGCCCAACGGCGTCGAGCACCTCACCCACGGTGTCGCCACTGGCCGTGATTTCATCGCGACCACTGGCAAAACAGCGCAGCGCCAACGGAATATGAACGGAGACAACGGGAGAGTCGAACATGGCAAACCTCCTTCGGGATCCATGTCGGTAAGACAGGCCCGAAGCAGGCTTGGTTCGCAACTGCAGAGCGAGGAGTGCTCTCCCCGCCGATTACCTGGGGCCTAACAGCCAGCCGTCTTCTTGAACGACTTGCTTTCGTTCTTGCCGCCGGCATTGTCGAACTTGGCACGGATTTCATCGCCTTCGACGATGCGCTTGTCCTTGAACTTGTCCAGGGTCAGGTCATCGGTGATGTTGATGGTGACC
>CAIYYE010000072.1 GCA_903930395.1 uncultured beta proteobacterium | reverse complement strand
GTTACGCCAGTTGGGGGTGATCAGGTGCATGCCATGCACGCGCTTGATGGCGCGCAGGACATAAACACCGCCGGAAAAATTCCACCAGCGGTTGCCGGCAGTTTCGATGAACTGCCAGCCTTGCACCCATTTGAGTTGTTCGACCGGCGGCACATAACAGCCCAGCGTGCCGCGGTCGACTTCGAAACTGAGGAGCTGCAGCCAGTCCTTCAGTCGGTTCATCGACAAAAAACTGCCGTTCCACGGGAATTCGCCGCTACGGTCGAACTTTCGTTTGACGCCCCAGAGCGAGAGCGGATTGAAGCCGATGATGATGAGCTGGCCTTCGGGAATCAGGATGCGCTCGACTTCGCGCAGGATCTGGTGCGGCTCGTCGCTGAATTCGAGGACATGCGGCAGGACGACGAGATCGGTGCTGAGCGAGGCAAAGGGCAGGGCGGTACAGTCGCAAAGCAGGTCGACCGCGCCGAATTCGCCGGCTTTCAGGCGCAGCGGTATGCGGTTGGCGCGCAGGAAATCGCCTTGCGGCAGGCCGAGTTGCAGGGCATGAAAGCCGAACACATCGGCGACAGCGGCATCAAGCTGATGCTGCTCCCAGTCCAGCACATGGCGGCCGGGTGCAGTCGACAACCAGGCATCGAGTCCGGGAATCGACATCCGGGGCGCTGCGCTCGATGGTTCCGGCATGTTTGAAATTTCGTTCATTCCCGCGTTGATTTGAAAAGCCCTGTGCCGCAATGATCCTGGCGTTTTTTCGAGATCCGGTTCAATAACTGGCGCAAGACGGAGCAGGCCAGTTTCGGGATTTTAACCTCTATCCATCCGGAGCTCGGATCGGCGTAACGCTTCGCTGATTCTTCGGACGGGCCGTCACAGCAAAGGCATACCTACAGGGTATTTGATACTAAATAAATATGTATTGGACGGTATGTCATGGCCCCGACATAGTTCCCGACTTGACGGGGAAGCTGCGGGCTTGTTTTGACCCGTGCATGCGGGCCTTGTTTTTGCTCTCGATTTACTTACTCGAACTTTCCGGACGTATTTTTCATGAAAAAAATCCGTAGCATCCTTGTCGCCAACCGCAGTGAAATCGCCATCCGCGTGCTGCGCGCCGCCTCTGAACTGGGTATCCGGACAGTGGCGATTTACTCCAACGAAGACCGCTTCGCCCTGCACCGTTTTAAGGCGGACGAGTCCTATTTGGTGGGCGCCGGCAAAAAGCCGATCCAGGCTTATCTCGATATCGATGACATCATCCGCATCGCCAGGGAAGCCGGCGTCGATGCGATTCACCCGGGCTACGGATTCCTTTCGGAGAATCCGGATTTTGCCGATGCCTGCTTTGCGGCGGGTATCGCCTTCATTGGCCCGAATGGCGATGTCATGCGCCAGCTCGGCAACAAGGTCGCTGCCCGTAACCTCGCCATGCGCGCCGGCGTCCCGGTCGTGCCGGCCACCCCGGCGCTGCCGCTCGATATCGACCAGGCCAGGGGGCTGGCCGAAGCCGTTGGCTATCCCCTGATGCTCAAAGCCAGCTGGGGCGGTGGTGGGCGCGGCATGCGCGTCGTCGAGAATGCCGAGGAACTACCCGGCGCCCTCGATGTGGCCCGGCGCGAGGCCAAGGCGGCCTTCGGCAATGACGAGGTCTATCTCGAAAAGCTCGTGCGTCGCGCCCGTCACGTCGAGGTCCAGGTGCTCGGCGACCGCCATGGCGAACTGGTCCATCTCTTCGAGCGCGACTGCACCGTGCAGCGACGCAATCAAAAGGTCGTCGAACGCGCCCCGGCGCCGTATCTCGACGAAGCTACCCGCCAGGCCCTGTGCGCATCGGCCTTGCAACTGGCCCGCGCCGCCGACTACACCCATGCCGGCACCGTTGAGTTCCTGATGGATGCCGATACCGGCCAGTTCTACTTCATCGAGGTCAATCCGCGCATCCAGGTCGAACATACGGTGACCGAGCAGATTACCGGCGTCGACATCGTCAAGGCGCAGATCCGAGTGACCGAAGGCTATCGCATCGGCGACGAGGAATCCTTCATCCCGCAGCAGGCCGATATCCGCATGTCCGGCCACGCCCTGCAATGTCGGGTCACCACCGAAGATCCGGAAAACGCCTTCACGCCGGACTACGGCAAGATCGCCGTCTATCGCAGCGCAGCCGGCTTCGGCATCCGGCTCGACGCCGGCACCGCCTATTCCGGTGCGGTCATCACGCCGTTCTACGATTCGCTGCTGGTGAAAGTCACCGCCTGGGGCCACAGCAGCGATGAAGCCGCACTGCGCATGGATAGGGCTTTGCGCGAATTCCGCGTGCGTGGCCTGTCCACCAACCTGCAGTTCCTCGAGAACGTCATTGCCCATCCGCTGTTCCGCACTGGCGCATGTACGACGCGTTTCATCGACGAGACGCCGGAGCTGTTCAACTTCGTCAAACGCCGCGACCGCGCCAGTCGCCTGCTCAAGTTCCTCGGCAACGTCACGGTCAATGGCAATCCCGAGATGAAGGGGCGCAAGCTGCCGCCTTTGCCGCTGGCCCGTCCGATCAAGCCGAGCTTTGACCTCGGTGCACCGATCCCGGCCGGCACCCGCGACAAACTCAAGGAACTCGGTGCCCAAGGTTTCTCCGACTGGATGAAGGCCCAGCCGCAGGTCCTGCTCACCGATACCTCGATGCGTGACGCCCATCAGTCGCTGTTCGCCACCCGCATGCGGACCCACGACATGCTGGCCATCGCCCCGTACTACGCGCGTATGGCACCCGATCTGTTCTCCATGGAATGCTGGGGGGGCGCGACCTTTGACGTGGCCTTGCGTTTCTTGAAGGAAGATCCGTGGGAACGCCTGCAGCGCCTGCGCCAGGCCGTGCCCAACATCCTCTTCCAGATGCTGCTGCGTTCGTCGAATGCGGTCGGCTACACCAACTACAGCGACAATGTCGTCCGCTACTTCGTCCAGCAGGCAGCCAGCAACGGCATCGACGTCTTCCGCGTCTTCGATTCGCTGAACTGGGTCGACAACATGCGTGTCGCCATGGATGCGGTCGTCGAGAGCGGTGCCTTGTGTGAGGGAACGCTGTGCTACACCGGTGACATCTTCGATAGCAGCCGGCCGAAATTCAATCTTGCCTATTACGTCAATCTGGCCAGGCAACTGGAAAAGGCCGGTGCCCACATCATCGGCATCAAGGACATGGCCGGCGTGTGCAAGCCACGCGCCATCACCGCCTTGGTTAAGGCACTGAAAGATGAGGTCGGCCTGCCGCTGCACTTCCATACACACGACACCAGCGGCATTGCGGCGGCGTCGGTGCTGGCAGCGGTCGAGGCCGGATGCGATGCCGTCGATGGGGCGCTCGATGCCCTCTCCGGCCTGACCTCGCAACCCAATCTCGGCTCCATCGCGGCCGCCCTCAAGGGCAGCGAGCGCGATCCTGGCGTCGATCTGCACAATCTGCAATCGCTGTCGCATTACTGGGAAGGCGTACGCCATTACTACGCGCCCTTCGAACCCGAAATCCGCTCTGGCACCTCCGACGTCTACAACCACGAGATGCCCGGTGGCCAATACACCAACCTGCGCGAGCAGGCACGGGCCATGGGTCTCGAGCATCGCTGGCCAGAAATCTCCAAGGCTTATGCCGAGGTCAATCGCCTGTTCGGCGACATCGTCAAGGTCACGCCGACCTCCAAGGTGGTCGGCGACATGGCGATCTTCATGGTGGCCAATGACCTGAAGCCGGAAGACGTCAGCGATCCGGACAAGGACATTTCCTTCCCGGAATCGGTCATTTCCCTGTTCAAGGGCGAACTCGGTTTCCCGCCGGAAGGCTTCCCGAAAGATCTGGAAGCCAAGGTCCTCAAGGGCGAAAAGCCACTGGCCGGGCGGGCAGGGGACTTCATGGCCCCGGTCGACCTTGAGGCCAAGCGCAAGGAATTGGAGCACGCCATCGGCCGTCACACTAGCGATAGCGACCTGGCCTCCTACCTCATGTACCCGAAGGTCTTCCGCGACTACGCCGAGCATCGCCGTGAATTCGGCGACGTCTCGCTGCTGCCGACTGCACCCTTCTTCTACGGCCTGCAGGACCGCGAGGAAATCGCCATCGACATCGACAAGGGCAAGACCCTCGTCGTTCGCCAGACCGGTCGTGCCGAGGCTCCGGACGAGGAGGGCAAGGTCAAGGTCTTCTTCGAACTGAACGGTCAGCCGCGCACGGCGCGCGTCCCCAAGGCCGGGCTGGAGGGCGCCAGCAAGGCCAGGGCCAAGGCGGATGCCGCCAATG
>CAIYYE010000071.1 GCA_903930395.1 uncultured beta proteobacterium | reverse complement strand
GAAACTGTACCAGTTTGTGGCTGAAACATCTTCAGATTCTGAAGAAATTTGGTCATTTTCGCTGCGTAGGTGAAAGTGTTGCCATCCAATTTTCTCCTAGGCGTGCAAAACATCTTCAGGATCTGAAGATGTTTCAGCTGTTTGTCGAACCGTTAGACGCTTTCCGGTGGCGGCAACCAATAGTGGCCCCCAAGATGGGCGATATTTGGTGCAACTTCTGGTGGGCATGATCGATTAGTTCTTCTAGTTGTGGGGCTTTTGCCCTCTAACCACCCCACACGCCACCAATTCTGCCCGCGTTAGCGTCTAGAAATCTTGCCGTGGCGTGTCGAAAACCTGGAGTGCAAAGT
Source organism: uncultured beta proteobacterium (assembly GCA_903930395.1). Classification (GTDB taxonomy): domain Bacteria; phylum Pseudomonadota; class Gammaproteobacteria; order Burkholderiales; family Rhodocyclaceae; genus Azonexus. The sequence continues at coordinate 2,181 of CAIYYE010000071.1, read as the reverse complement.
CCATACTGATGTTCATTCTTTCGATAACAGAACGCCATGACATATGGACGCCCTGCAGGCTCATAACCTGAAGGTCACAGGTTCAAATCCTGTCCCCGCAACCAAATTCCCAAAATATATCAAACGCTTAGTTCCCGAGCAAAACACTGCGGAATTAGCTGCGTGCGTTTACATCAACGCCACATCAACACCTCACCAGAAAAATCGCATTCGCCCGCAGCCGCGTGCACTGGCGTGCATCGGCCCGCATTCGTCGGCATTCAACCCTCCCAAAATGGCCGTTGGGCACCTTCGAGGCACTTACCTTATTCGATAATGGCTGCCTTTTGTCCGGCCACGAAACAGTGATCTTACCGTTAAAGATAAGATGCCTTGAGTGGAGCCCGCCTTGATGGTATCTTTACCGAAAAAGGTAAGGTGGGCAGATGGTCGATGATAACGAGAAGAAGCTGCTGGCGGATGCCGGTAAGCGGATCCGCGAAACCCGCGCCGCGCAGGGTTTGAACCTGGAACAGCTGGCCCGCCTGACTGGCATCAGCGCGCCTGCCTTGTCCTTGATCGAAACCGGCAAACGCGATCCGCGGCTGACAACGCTGAAGCGGATTGCCGATGCACTGCGTGTGTCTCCCGCGACGTTGATGGCTGACGGCTCTGACACCATTGAGCCCAGCGCTTCGGCGTCAGCAGGGGGTTATGATCTCGGAGAGTATAAATGAATGCCTCCGTCGCCGTCTGGTTTGATGACCTCGCGGTAGGGCAGGTCGACGTTGCGGCTGATGGGTCTCTCTCTCTGCGATATACCGAGCGATGGCTGCGGACGGCTGGGGCCTTCCCCTTATCTGTCACAATGCCGCTTCGCGCCGAACCCTATCCCTCTGATATCATCTCCCCTTGGCTGGCCAACCTCTTGCCGGAGGAAGAGCAGCTTCAGGTTCTAACCCGATCCCTTGGCCTCGATCAGGCGGACGTTCTGGCCGTGCTGGCAGAGATCGCCGGCGACACGGCCGGCGCCCTGTCTTTCGGTTCCGCGGCGGATCGCGATGCCTAGAAATATTCGCCGCTTACTGCCTTTTACGACACAGCTGATCCGCGGCTGGCGCTCGAGCGCCACTTCGAAGATCTCGGACGCAGGCCGTTTCTGGTGGGTGAGGAGGGCGTGCGTCAGTCCTTGGCGGGTGGCCAGAAGAAGTCGGCTTTGGCCGTACTGGGCCCGGACGGTGCGCCTGTGCTGCGTCTCCCGCAGGAGGGAGACGTGCTCGCCATCCCGCTCAACGGGGCGCCGTCCACCTTGATCGTGAAGCCTGACAATCCAAACCTTCCCGGCATCACTGAAAACGAAGTCTGGTGCCTACGCATGGCACAGGCCATCGGCATCGACGCGGCGCAGGCGACGATCCTCCAGTCCTCAAAGCGGACTGCCATCGGTGTTCTGCGCTATGATCGCAGGGTCGGTCGCAGCGGTCAGCTTCTGCGCCTTCATCAGGAGGATTTTGCTCAGGCGAATGGCCTGCCACCGGGGCGGAAATACGAGCGCGGCACGCTGCCCGGGCTTGACCTGAAAACCTTGCTGGAAACCGGACGCCATGTCAGCGCGACAGATGCGCTGGCGCTGCTCGATCAGGTCATCTTCAACATCCTCGTCGCCAACACAGATGCGCATGCGAAGAACTATTCGCTGATCCTGCCCGTAGGGGCCGCGCCGCGCCTGGCGCCGCTTTATGACGTCTCGACGGTGCTGTCCTGGCCCCATGTCGTGAAGACCTATGCCCAATCCATCGATGGCAAGAAGCGCCATCCGGACATGATTGCAGGACGACACTGGGAAGCCATCGCCCGCGAAATCGGCTACCGCCCCACCGATGTGAAAAACCGCGTGCAGCAGATCGTAGGCGGGATAGTGGCGAACAGGTCGAAGGTCACGGCTGACGTGACCGCGCTGCCGGGTGCCACAGAGGAATATGTCGTGCAGACAGCCGAAGCCGTCGAGGAAAACGCGCTGCGCATGGCGGGGAGGCTGTAGTGGGTTGGTGACCGATAGCGGCCCTTAGCGGACTGTCGAAACTTGGAATGCATCAGCCCCTCTTGCTCCAATCCATTGTGGATGATGATGGGCCGCTCTAGCCGATCAGGGGCATCAAAACAGGCCGTTTGCAGTTTCACATACCGCCACTAAACGACCGT
>CAIYYE010000070.1 GCA_903930395.1 uncultured beta proteobacterium | reverse complement strand
CAGGGCGTCGGTCGACAGGTCGAACTGGATGCCGAGGACCGGCGCAATCAGCGCGAGGGGCAGGCCGGAGACCAGCCAGTGAGCAATCACTTTCCCGGTAACGACGAGACCGAGTGGATGCGGGGCCAGGGCCAGTTGTTCGAGCGTGCCGTCCCGATGATCGTCGGCGAACAGGCGGGGCAGCGAGAGCATGGTGGCGAGCAGGGCGGCGACCCACAGCACGCCGGGCGCCAGCTTGCGCAGCAGGTCGGGTTCCGGCCCGACGCCGAGGGGAAAGAGGCTGACCACGATGACGAAGAAAAAGAGGGCCGAGACGATGTCTGCCTGGCGCCGCATGGCCAGTTTGAGATCGCGGCCGATGACCGCTGAAATGATCTTGAGCATCAGCACATCACCATCAACTGAGTCGCAATTCGCGCACGGTGCCGGCCGGGATGTTGACCAGCTGGTGCGTCGTCATTACGGCCAGGCCGCCGCGTTGCAGGTGGCCGGAAATGAGGCCGGCCAGCCAGTCGACGGCGGCCACATCAAGGGCGACGAAGGGCTCGTCGAGTATCCACAGCGGCCGTTTTTCCTTGACCAGGCGGGCCAGCGCGACGCGGCGCTTCTGGCCCTGCGACAGGTATTTGCAGGCGAGGTCTTCGCGGCCGGCCAGGCCGACCTGTTCGAGCGCATCGATGGCCTCGTCTTCGGAGAGGTCTTCATCGGCGAGATGGGCCGCGGCGAGGAGGTTCTCGAGCGGCGTCAATTCTTCCTTGATGGCATTGAGGTGGCCGAGGTAGCAGAGTTCGGCGCGGAATTCGTCGGACTTGATTGACTGGCCCCGCCAGCGGATTTCGCCGGATTCGGGCGGCAAGAGGCCGATCAGCATGCGTAGCAGGCTGGTTTTGCCGGCGCCGTTCTTGCCCTGCAGGTAGAGCAGTTCGCCAGCTTCCAGCCGAAAGCCAAGGCCGGCGAACAGGCGGCGCTCGCCGCGCACGCATTCCAGATTGTCAGCTTCAAGCATCGGGGAAAAAACTGAAATAAATCAGCGACAAATTATGAACGCGCAAGTTTAACGGCAGATTAACGGGAATCAAATAAATGCCGGGAAGAAAAAGACCATTATGATGAATCGCATGTCCATGGCCGAAGCGTTTTGCCGTTCAATAGTGGAGTGCAGGGATGCATGAAATGTCGCTTGCCGAAGGCGTGCTGCAACTGGCGGAAGATACCGCCAGGCGTGAAAAGGCGCAGCGGATCAAGTTGATCGTGCTGGAAATCGGCCGCCTGTCGTCGGTCGAGCCGGAGGCCTTGAGCTTCTGCTTCGAGGCCGTGGCGCGCGGCAGCATGGCACAAGGTGCCGGGCTGGAAATAATCGATGTGCCGGGGGCCGGCTGGTGCATGCTATGTGCGGAAACAGTGCCGATGCAGGAGCGCTACGATGCCTGTCCGAGCTGCGGCCATCCACTGGAGGTCACCAGCGGTACGGAAATGCGGGTCAGGGAAGTCGAAATCGAGTAATTGGCGTGTGCTTTGAAGAGGAGAAAAGGCAATGTGTACAGTTTGCGGCTGTGGCGCGGGGGAAACGAAGATTGATGGTGAGCACGAACACACCCATGCTCACGAGGATGGCACCGTGCATAGCCATGCGCATGATCACGGGCACAGCCATGAGCACCATGCTGAACATGGTCACCATCATCACGAACACGCTGTTTCCGCCGATCTCGACTACGGGGCCGGTCCGGCCCGTGCCCATGTGCCGGGCATGAGCCAGGCGCGCATGGTGCAGGTCGAGCAGGATATCCTGAGCAAGAACAATAGCTATGCCACGGCCAATCGCCAGTGGTTCAACGAGCGCGGCATCTTCGCGCTCAACCTCGTCTCCGCTCCCGGGGCCGGCAAGACGACGCTGCTCGTCAAGACCATCGAATTGTTGAAGGACAAGGTCGCCATCAGCGTTGTCGAAGGTGACCAGCAGACTTCCAACGATGCCGAGCGCATTCGCGCCACCGGCACACCAGCCCTCCAGATCAATACTGGCAAGGGCTGCCATCTTGATGGCCATATGCTGGGCCACGCCATGCAGCGCCTGCAGCCGGTGGACGAATCGCTGTTCCTCATCGAGAACGTCGGCAATCTCGTCTGTCCGGCTGCCTTCGAT
>CAIYYE010000069.1 GCA_903930395.1 uncultured beta proteobacterium | reverse complement strand
CTCCAACAAGATGGATGAAGAGACGCGCAAACTCGGCAAATAATGGCGACTGTTTACGTCGCCCATTGAGCCGTGGCTGCTCATGAACCCCCGACCGGGTAAAACCGTCGGGGGTTTGTTTTTTTCCCGATGCGGAGTAAAAATGACGAATGCTTACGCGTGCGGCCTTCGTTTCGGTTTTTCTGCATCTGCTGATCCTGCTGGTGCAGAATCCCCTCGGTCAAGGGTCTTGGCTGCCCACAACGGAGCCACCGGGGCGGCCCCTGTATCTGGTGCTGCCCCCCTTGTCCGGGAGCCATGTATCGGTCGATGCCGAGCAGGTCACGGCTCGGGCTCCTGCGGCAAAAGCTGTACGTAGGCAACCCTCCGCATCCCTCGCAGCCGAGGGTGCTCAGTCGCGTTCGGCGATGGATGTTTCTGCGTCGATAGCACGCCCGCCACCCACTTCGGGCGACTTGCCGACAAGCCAGGCGCCGCCATCAGCCGAACTGGTCCGTCAATATCGCGTCAGTCTGGCGCGGAGTGCCCGTCCCCTGAAGGCTTACCCGCCGCTCGCGCAGAGCAATGGGTGGGAGGGCACGGTCGTCGTCACGGTCATGCAGACGGCAAGTCCTGGTCCTCCACGCATTGCGCTGGAAAAATCATCCGGCCATGCGCTGCTCGATCGCCAGGCGCTTGAAATGGTCGAACAGGCAGTCAGTCAGGCGGTACTGCCGGATGGGCTGCGCGGCCAGGCGATGAACCTGTCCTTGGCCGTGGTGTATAGCACCCAGAACGATTGACGCGCTCAGGCGGGCAGCAGTGCGGCCTCGTGAAAGCCGTAACGGCCGCTTGCCCGGTCCGCGAGATAGTATTCGAGACACAGGCTGACGCTGCGAAAGGCCAGGTCCGTCCAGGGGATATCCTCCGGGCGACACAGGCTGACCTCGAGGCTTTCCTCGCCGGCCGCGAAATCCGGGCTACTCATGCGGCCGCGATAAAACAGATGGACCTGGTTGATATGGGCGATGCTGATCATGGCAAATGGCGCATCCATCGCGATCCTGGCGCCGGCCTCTTCGAGTGTCTCGCGCGCTGCGGCCTGCGCGGTGGTTTCGCCGTTCTCCATGAAGCCAGCCGGTAGCGTCCAGTAACCCAGGCGCGGTTCGATGGCACGCCGGCAGAGCAGGATTCGACCTTCCCATTCAGCCACGCAGCCCACGACCAGGCGGGGGTTTTCATACTGGATGTGTCCACAGGCCGGGCAGACATGTCGGGCGAGTGAGTCGCCGGGCGGAATGGTGAAGACGACGGTTGCCGCGCAATGGTTGCAGTATTGGATCACGGAAGATCGTTTCGTGGAGTCATGAAGCGCAGTGTAGCACCGCGCATTTCCCATTTATCAGGGGCCGGCGCCCTCTCTTTCTTTGCACGCTGGCAATTCAAGTGGCTACAATAGCGAAAACCAATTAGCGGGCGGATCTACGCCGGTTTCCGCTGGTGCGACAGGGGGCTTTGCATGTTTCTGATTGTTGGTTACGTCATCATTCTGGCTTCGGCGCTCGGAACGTATGCCATCCACGGCAGTCTCCTCGCGCTATGGGTGCCGACCGAGTACATCGCCATTGTCGGTCTGACGCTTGGCTATTTCGTCGCCGCGAACGATATCAAGATCATCAAGGCCACGGTTGGCGCGCTTCCCGGGATATTCAAGGGCTCGAAATACAACAAGGCGTTCTATATCGATGCCCTGGCCATGCTTTTCGAGATTCTCGGCAAAGTGCGCAAGGAAGGCCTGATGTCCATCGAGGGCGACATCGAAAATCCCGATGCCAGCCCGATTTTCAGCAAATATCCGAATCTGGTTCACGATCATCACGTCATGGAATTTACCTGTGACTATCTGCGCATGATGGTGGGCGGTAATTTGAATACGGTCGAGATCGAAAGCCTCATGGACGTCGAACTCGAAACCCATCATCACGAAGCCGCCGAACCGGGCCATGTCGTTGCGTCCGTAGGTGGCGCCGTGCCGGCTTTCGGTATCGTCGTGGCGGTGATGGGCGTGGTCAACGTGATGGGCTCGGTGGGCAGTCCGCCTGCCGTGCTGGGCAAGATGATCGGTGGCGCTCTGGTCGGTACTTTCCTCGGTATTCTTATTTCCTATGGTTTCGTTGAGCCGGTGGCCAAATTGCTGGAACAAAAGGCGCATGAAGGGGCAACGATCTACAAGACCATCAAGATGGTCCTCCTGGCGTCGATGTCGGGCTATGCGCCGCAAGTGGCAATCGAGTTTGGTCGCAAGACGCTCGGTTCCCACGAGCGTCCCACCTTTACCGAGCTGGAAGAAGAAATGAAGGCGCGCAAGGGTAAATAAGATGCCGCCTGACACTGGATCGAGAAGATGAGCGACGACTCGACACGTCCCATAATCATCAAGCGCAAGAAGGTCGTGGCCGGTGGCGCCCACGGCGGCGCCTGGAAGATTGCCTATGCCGACTTCGTGACGGCGATGATGGCTTTCTTCCTGTTGATGTGGCTGCTCGGTTCGACGGCCCAGGGTGACCTGGCGGGCATTGCCGATCATTTCCAGAATCCCGTGAAGGTTTCCATGCCGGGGGGCAGTGGGGCGGGTGATGCGACCAGCGTCCTCAAAGGTGGCGGTCAGGATCTGACGCGCCAGTCCGGGCAGGTCAAGCGGGGCGATGTCGAGGCCAAGAAGTCCACCTCTTTTTCCAAGGAAGCGCAGGCCGAGTTCCGGCGCAAGGAGCAGGAGAAACTGGAAAGCCTGAAGGCCGATATCGAGAAGATGATCGAGCAAACTCCCCAGCTTGCGCAGTTCAAGAAGCAGATGTTGCTGGACATTACGTCCGAGGGTCTGCGGATCCAGATCATCGACGAGCAGAATCGCCCGATGTTCGACTCCGCCAGTTCCGACCTCAAGCCTTATACGCGGGAAATCCTGCGCCAGATCGGCAAGGCGCTCAACGGAGTCGGCAACCGTATCAGCCTGGCCGGGCACACCGATGCATCGCAGTTCTCCGGCGGTGACAAGGGGTACACGAACTGGGAGTTGTCGGCCAATCGGGCGAATGCTTCCCGGCGTGAACTGGTCATCGGCGGCATGGATGACGCCAAGATCATGCGTGTTGTCGGGCTCGGTGCGACCGTGCTTTTCGACAAGAATGATCCGCTCAACTCAGTCAACCGCCGTATCAGCATCGTTATCCTGAATCGCAAGACCGAGAATGCCATACTGCAGGAAGAGGGGCCGGACTCCGAGGCCGGTGGCGAGGAACTGCTTCCGGAAGGCTTGAAGTTGCCGATCGGTGGAAAGGGTACCTCCGGCTGATCGAGTCAGCACCCTGGCCGAGCTGTGTAACGGCCCGGCGCAATGGCTTCACCAGCCTCGAGCTTGGATTGTTCTGATTTTTACGAGGAAAAAATGGCAAAAACCATTCTAGCAGTTGACGATTCGGCCTCCATTCGCCAGATGGTCTCCTTTACCCTGAAGAGTGCTGGTTATGAAGTGGTCGAGGCGGTAGACGGACAGGATGGCCTGGATAAAGCCAAGACGCGGAACATTCATCTCGTTTTGACCGACCAGAACATGCCGCGGATGGACGGGCTGACCCTGATCAAAAACCTTCGGGCCCTGCCGCAATATGCATCGAGCCCCATCCTGATGCTGACGACCGAATCGTCCGATGCGATGAAATCGCAAGGCCGGGCGGCCGGTGCAACGGGATGGCTGGTCAAGCCTTTTGACCCCCAGAAACTGATTGAAGTCGTACGCAAGGTGATCGGCTGAGTGAAGCCGGCAGACCTGTAAGAGCGCGGGTCTTTTGCATTCAATTATCGGTTTCCCGGGTTTGCGGAGCCGAGATCAGGGGGTGGCATGGCTATCGACATGACTCAGTTCTACCAGGTGTTCTTCGAGGAATCGGCGGAGCATCTGGCGGCAATGGAGGGCTTGTTGCTGAATCTGGATATTGAAAACCCGGATTCGGAGCAGCTCAATGCCATTTTCAGGGCCGCCCACTCGATCAAGGGTAGTGCCGGCACGTTTGGCTTCACCGACCTTGCCGAAACGACGCACATCCTGGAAAACCTTCTCGACCGCATTCGCAAGCAAGAGCTGGCGTTGCGACCCGAGATGGTCGATGCCTTCCTGGAGTCCGGCGACGTCCTGCGCAACATGCTTGAAGCGCATCAAGGGCGGGGCGAGGTCGATCCCGCGTCCGTAGCCCTGATCTGTACCCGCCTGCGGCAGCTGTCGACCGGCGAAGTTCCGACGCCAGCGGCAACGACTGCGCCACCTTCCCCCGTCGTGGCAGTCGCGGAGCAAGCAAAACCAGCCAGGCGCTCATTCGATATCCAGTTTGTGCCCACCGCTGTGTCGGCGAAAGGCGAGGGCATCGCCAATCTGCTCATCGAACTGCGCTCGCTGGGGACGCTGGAGATACTGAGCCAGCCCGAAACCGATATGAACAACGTCGGCTACTGGCAACTGCGCCTGAGTACCGATGTGGCACAAGAAGCATTTGCCGATCAAATTGATTTCATTGCCGAAAATGGCGCCTGGCGCGTTGTTGAAGAGTCTACTGGCGATCAGGAAGATAGCGATTTTGGATTCTTCGGGGGGGCTCCCGGGGCGCCAGAAGAGGACCCGGGTTATGGCTTTTTTGCCCCACTGGCGAGCGCGCCAGCGGCTGAAGCTGCGACCAAGCCCAGTGTCGGCCCAGACGAGGCTTATGGTTTCTTCGATCAGAAGCCGGCCCATGAGCTTGTGGGCGAAGAAGGAGAGGGCTACGGCTTCTTTGCCCCGCTGCCTGTCCAGACCGCCGCTCCAGTCGTGGCCGTGGCTGAGGAGGACGAGGGATTTGGCTTCTTTGCGCCACTGCCCGTCGCCCAGAATCCGCCCAGTGAGCTGTCACCGATCGCGCCCCAGTCGGCGGGCAGCGTTCACGCTGCCGAGAAGAAGACCGTCGAAGCACCTGCCCGGACAGCCAAGCCGGCGGGCCCTGCCGCAGCGGCAACGGATTCGTCAATTCGCGTCAGCGTTGAAAAAGTGGACCAGTTGATCAACCTGGTTGGGGAACTGGTCATTACCCAGGCGATGCTCCTGCAGACGGTAGAGCGGATGCAGGAAAACGCCCCGGAGCGCCTGGTCAACGGGCTGGTTCAACTGGAGCGCAATACCCGCGACTTGCAGGAGTCGGTCATGTCCATCCGGATGATGCCGATCTCCTTCGTCTTCTCGCGCTTCCCGCGGGTGGTACGCGACCTCTCGACCAAGCTTGGCAAGCAGGTTGAGCTGAAAACCATGGGCGAGACGACTGAACTCGACAAGGGGCTTATCGAGCGGATTGCCGATCCGTTGACTCACCTCATCCGGAATAGCCTGGATCACGGCATCGAGCTACCCGAGAAGCGGGTCGCTGCCGGGAAAAGGGCGGTCGGCACGATTACCCTGAAGGCCTATCATCAGGGGGGCAATATCGTCATCGAAGTGGGTGACGATGGTGCCGGCCTGCCGCGCGACAAGATACTGGCCAAGGCGCGTGAGCGCGGCTTGCCGGTTTCGGATCAGATGACCGATACCGAGGTTTTCAACCTGATTTTCGAAGCCGGTTTCTCGACCGCCGAGCAGGTGACCGATGTCTCCGGACGCGGCGTCGGCATGGACGTGGTCCGTCGAAACATCCAGGCGATGGGTGGCCGGGTCGAGATCGAATCGATGCTCGGCATCGGCACCCGGATGACAGTGCGCCTGCCCCTGACGCTGGCCATTCTTGACGGCATGTCCGTGGCGGTGGGCGACCAGACCTATATTCTCCCGCTCTCTTATATTGTCGAGTCGATGCAGCCGGAGGCCGGATCGATCAAGACCCTGTCCAATCAGGCGCGGGTCATGCAGGTGCGCAGCGAATACCTGCCGGTTGTGGCGCTGCATGAAGTGTTCAACATCCAGTCGCGGTGTGCCGACTTCACGCAGGGCATCATGGTCGTCCTCGATGCCGACGGGACCAAGGCAGCCCTCTTCGTCGACGCCCTGCTCGGACAGCATCAGGTAGTCATCAAGAGCCTGGAAGCCAATTACCGGCGAGTGAACGGCATCTCCGGGGCCACTATCATGGGGGATGGACACGTCGCGCTGATTCTCGATGTATCGGTGATCGCCGGCATGGCCAGATCGAATATGCGGAAAGCCGGCTGACAGCCGAAACCAGGAGCAAGCAATGGAACCCAGAATGCAGGCCGGCGCGATAGCCGGTGAGGATGAACTGATTGCCAGCGAATTCCTGACCTTCACCTTGGGCAGCGAGGAGTACGCCATCGATATCCTCAAGGTGCAGGAGATTCGTGGCTATGAGCCGCCGACCATGATCGCCAATGCGCCGCCCTTCATCAAGGGCGTCATCAACCTGCGCGGCATCATCGTTCCGATTATCGATCTGCGCATCAAGTTCAATCTGGGCCGGGTCGAGTACACGCCGTTTACCGTGGTCATCATCCTCAACGTCGCTGGAAGGGTCGTCGGTATCGTGGTCGACAGCGTGTCTGATGTGGTTTCCCTGGATACGTCGCAAATTCGGCCGGCCCCGGATTTTTCGGGTAGTTTTGATACCCGCTACATTCTCGGCCTGGCTTCCCTTGATTCGCGGATGCTCATCGTCTCCGATATCGAGCGGCTGATGACCAGTGCGGATATGGAATTGATAGACGGTGCCGTCGCCTGAGCGTCAAAGCCCGGTGCTGGTGAGTGCAGCCTGCCTAAAGAAACGGTGTGACGGATGAAAAACAAGAAGTTGGCCAACAAGTTTATCGGTCTCGGGCTGGTCGCGGCGATTGCCCTGGCTGTGCCCATTGTGCCCCTGGTCAAGGGGTTCAACAGCCAGATATCGATTGCTGAAAAAGAGCGTACCGGGGTGGTCGTGCATCGGGAATTGCGCCGGGTATTGCAGGAGGTGCAGCGTCACCGCGGCGCATCCACTTCCTTGCTGGCGGGAAAGCAGGCTTTCAAGGAGCGGGCCGATCTCGCCATGTCCGGCGTCGATGCGGCAATGGCCGGCGCCGATGCGGCCATGGCTGCGAGCGAGGCCAGGATTGGCAAAGCCGCGCAATGGGTCGAGTTCAAGCGTGGCTGGCAGGCGCTCAAGGGGACCTATACGGGTCTCAAGCCGCAGGAAAATGCCCGGCAGCATACGGAATTGATCGCCATCCTCCTGGAGGTGATGGATACCGTTTCGGAGCAGTCCGAACTGCTCCTCGATCCCGAGGTGGTGAGTTATTACGCCATGGATATGACCATCATCCAGTTGCCCCGCCTGGCTGAGCGGATGGGACAGGCGCGAGCCCTGGGTACGCTGATCCTCACCGAACGGGCTTTTGATGCCAAGCGGCGGGATTCGATCATCGAAGCCTTGGCCGAAACCCTCATTCGACAAAAAATGATATTGGGCGATAGCGAGAAAATTTTTGCCGCCGATGAAAGCAGCCGCGCGCCTTTGAAAAATGCGGTTGAGCCTGCGAAGCTCAGCTTGGCGGGTTTCATTGGCCTGATCCAGCAAAACCTGCTCGACGTCGAGAGCCTGTCTTATGATCCAGCCCGCTATTTCGACGAAACGACGCAGAGCATCGATGCGATCTTCAAGCTTTACGACAATGGCACGGGGTTCCTCGATCAGGCCCTGGCGCAAAGGGTCGCCCGCATCGAGCACGAACGCCTGCTCGTCTTGCTGCTGGTCTTTGCGCTGGTGATGGTTGCCGCCATCGTGGCCTTTGTCATGCTGCGCAACGTTCATCGCTCCGTGGTCGGTGTGTCGAGCGCGCTCGACAGGATTGCCGCCGGGGAGCTCGATGTCAGCTTGCCGGCCGAGAGCAAGGACGAAATCGGACAGATGGTGCATTGCCTCGGTGACATGCAAAATCAGTTGCGCCGCAGGATAGCAGCGGATCGTCTGGCTGCCGATGAGACCATGCGCCTCAAGGTGGCTCTCGACGTAACGTCCAACAATGTCATGGTGGCCGATCCGCAGGGCATCATCATCTACTGCAATGCCGCCTTCATCGGCATGATGCGCCAGGCCGAAAATGACCTCCGGCAGGTTTGGCCGGATTTCAGGACAGACGCCATTCTGGGCGCCAATTTCGATACCTGTCTCAAGCCGCCGGGCGATCCACGCAACTCGCTGGCCGGGCTCGAGGCAAATCATAGAACGACCGTGCAGATCGGCGGCCGCGACTTCATCCTGACTGCCTCTCCGGTCATCAACGGGGTAGGCGAGCGTCTCGGTACCGTCCTTGAGTGGCAGGACCGCACCGCCGAAGTGGCGATCGAGCGGGAGGTCGCAAGCATTATCGATGCGGCCGCCAATGGGGATTTCAGCCAGCGGCTCGAGAGCGGAGCCATGGAGGGCTTCTACCGCCAGATATCCGAAGGCATCAACAGGCTCCTGGCAGTGAACACCGATGCCCTTGACGACGTCGGTGCCATGCTGGCCAGGATGGCCAAGGGCGATTTGACCAAAAAAATAGAGACCCCTTACCAGGGCATACTCGGCCGACTCAAGGATGATGCCAATCTGACCGTCGACAACCTGCAGGAAATGCTGCTGTCGATCAAGGATGCAGCGGATTCCATCAATACAGCGGCGAAGGAGATTGCCTCGGGCAATCAGGACCTTTCTCACCGCACGGAGGAGCAGGCGAGCAGCCTCGAGGAGACAGCTTCGAGCATGGAGGAGCTGACCAGTACGGTGAAGCAGAACGCGGAAAATTCGCGGCAGGCCAGCGAACTGGCGGGTAATGCGCAGCTGGTGGCGATCAAGGGTGGGGCGGTGGTGGGTGAGGTGGTGCAGACGATGAACGCCATCCACCAGTCGAGCAACAGGATTTCGGACATTATCGGGGTGATTGACGGGATTGCCTTCCAGACCAATATTCTGGCCTTGAACGCTGCGGTTGAGGCGGCGCGAGCTGGCGAGCAGGGGCGTGGTTTTGCGGTGGTGGCATCGGAAGTACGCAATCTTGCCCAGCGCAGTGCGGCGGCGGCCAAGGAGATCAAGGGGCTGATTGCTGACTCGGTGGACAAGGTCGAGGCCGGCAGCAAACTGGTTGATCAGGCGGGTCGGACAATGGACGAGGTGGTCTCGAGTATCCGGCGGGTGGCCAGCCTGATGGCGGGCATCTCGGAGGCGAGCCGCGAACAGAGTGCAGGGATCGAGCATGTGAGCATAGCGGTCAGCCAGATGGACGAAGTGACGCAGCAGAATGCCGCGTTGGTTGAGCAGGCCGCTGCAGCAGCCGAAAGTCTTGAAGAACAGGCGAATAGCCTGGCCATGGCTGTTTCTGTCTTCCAGGTCAACACGGGCAGTGAATTCCTCCTCGGCGCAGGGGATCGTCAGCGCTCAGCATCGGCAGCTTACGCACCGAAGCTGGGGGCCGATACGACCAATGCTGGCGACACCCAGTCCCGTCGTCTCGATGACGAGTGGACGGAGTTCTGATTTTGGCGGACGCAAAATCTCCTTCATCGTGGACCGGCCTGCGTGCCGCCCCTGCGGTGGCACCTGAGCGGGATGCTGCCG
>CAIYYE010000068.1 GCA_903930395.1 uncultured beta proteobacterium | reverse complement strand
GTCGTTTCGTCGAAGGAAATGCCGAGCACGCCAGCCGCGACGCGACGCAGGTTGTATCCGGCAGCGAGGGCATCGTGATAGACCGTTTCGGCGCGGGCGCCGAGGTCGAGGTGCACGGTGTCGTAGAACTGCCTGGTCAGCAGATTGATGCCGGCCCGCTTCAGGCCTTCGGCCAGGATCGCGGTCAGGCGATGGATGCGACCGGCGATGGTGCGCAGGCCTTGGGCGCCGTGATAAACGGCGTACATGCCGGCCATGTTGGCGAGCAGGACCTGCGAGGTGCAGATGTTGGAATTGGCTTTTTCACGGCGGATATGCTGCTCGCGCGTCTGCAGCGTCATGCGGTAGGCAGTCTTGCCGCGCGCATCCCTGGAAACACCGATGATGCGGCCCGGCATTGAGCGGACGTAGGCTTCGCGGGTGGCGAAGAAGGCCGCGTGCGGGCCGCCGAAGCCCATCGGAATGCCAAAGCGCTGGCTGGATCCGAGGGCAATGTCGGCACCCATGGCTCCGGGTGACTTGAGCAGGACCAGGGCCATCAGATCGGAGGCGACGGCAACCGTCGTGCCCTTGGCCTTGAGGCCGGCGATCAGTTCGCTCAGGTCGCGGACTTCGCCGTTGTCACCGGGGTACTGGAGCAGGGCGCCGAAGAATTCTTCGTCCTTGACGGTATCGACTTGGGCAATCACCAGTTCGAAGCCGAAATAGCCGGCGCGCGTCTTGACGACGTCGATGGTCTGCGGGAAGCAGGTGGCATCGACCAGGAAGCGATTCGATTTTGACTTCGACACACGGCGCGCCATGGTCATCGCTTCGGCGGCGGCGGTCGCTTCGTCGAGCAGCGAGGCGTTGGCGATTTCCAGGCCGGTCAGGTCGACGACCATCTGCTGGAAGTTCATGAGCGCTTCGAGGCGGCCTTGGGCGATTTCAGCCTGGTAGGGCGTGTAGGCCGTGTACCAGCCCGGGTTTTCCATGACGTTGCGGAGGATGACCTTGGGCGTCAGGGTGTCGTAATAGCCCATGCCGATGCAGGACTTGTTGACGACATTCTTGCTGGCCATGGCCTTGAGGTCGGCCAGTGCTTCATGTTCGCGACGCGGGGCCGGCAGCGGCAGATCGGCCGGCAGGCGAATGGCGGCGGGAACAGTCTGGGCGATCAACTGATCAAGGCTGTCAGCGCCGATGGCGGCGAGCATGGCGGCCATTTCGGTCGAGCAGGGGCCGATGTGACGGCCGATGAACTCGTCGTGCTGCTCCAGGACGGAGAGCGATTGATTGAGCGGCATGAGCAGTCCTTGCTTAGGCGGCGTCGGCAACGGCCTGGTAGGCGGCGGCGTCGAGCATCTTGTCGAGGTCGGCGACATTGTCCGGGGTCATCTTGAAGAGCCAGGCGGCGTAGGCATCCTGGTTGACCGATTCCGGCGCATCGGCAGCGGCCTGGTTGACTTCGATCACGGTGCCGGAGATCGGCGCATAGACGTCAGCCGCAGCCTTGACCGATTCAACGACGGCGATTTCCTTTTCGGCAGCGTAATGCGCGCCGATTTCCGGCAGTTCGACGAAAACGAGGTCACCAAGGGCTTCCTGGGCGTGGTCGGTAATGCCCACGGTGACGGAGCCGTCAGCGTTGAGCAGCATCCATTCGTGGGAGGCGGCGTACTTGAGGTTGGCGAGGACGTTGGACATGGTGGTTTCCTTATCAAAAATCAATCGGTAAATGGGTTGAGCAGGCCAAT
>CAIYYE010000067.1 GCA_903930395.1 uncultured beta proteobacterium | reverse complement strand
CTGAGTTTTTCCCGCAGACATCGGTCGTGAAGCTCTTCTACACCGACGTCTTTGTATTGCCACTCCCGGCCGGGCATCGTTTTCCGATGGAAAAATATTCCCGGCTGCGCGAGGCCTTGCTCGAAAGCAGCGAGTTCACTCCTGCTGATTTCCACGTACCGCCCGCCGCCACCGACGAAGAACTGGTCCGCGCCCACGACTCGGCTTACATCGAAGCGGTCTCACACGGGCGACTCGACGCTGCAGCCCAAAAACAGATCGGCTTTCCCTGGAGCGCCGGCATGGTCGAACGCTCACGACGCTCAGCCGGCGCCACCCTTTGTGCCTGTCGTGCCGCGCTCGAAGACGGCGTATCAGCCAACCTGGCCGGTGGCACCCACCACGCCTTTCGCGATCACGGCGAAGGTTTTTGCGTCTTCAACGACGCTGCCGTCGCTGCCCGCGCCATGCAGGCCGAAGGCCGTGTTGAACGCGTACTGATCGTCGATTGCGATGTCCATCAAGGCAACGGCACGGCCAGCATCCTGCGCGGCGACGACAGCATCTTCACTTTCTCCATCCACGGCGCCCGCAATTTCCCCTTTGCCAAGGAACAAAGCGATCTCGACATCGAACTGCCCGATGGCTGCACAGACGACGCCTACCTGCAGCAACTGGAACACGGTCTGGATACAGCCTTTGACCTCGCCCGCCCCGACCTCGTCATCTACCTGGCCGGCGCCGATCCCTATCTGGATGACCGTCTTGGCCGCCTCGGGCTAACTTTTTCCGGCCTCGCCGAGCGCGACCGCCTGGTCTTTGAAAAATCCCGTGAAATCAACAGCCCGGTGGCCATCGCCATGGCCGGCGGTTATGCCCGACAAATAGAAGATACCGTCAGCATTCATCGTCAGACCATCCTTCTGGCGAAATCTCTCCTGACGCCTTAAGCTGTGGAAATACAGTGGGTATCCAGAGAGTGCAATGAAGAAATTGCTGGCACTGTTCGACTTGCAGTCGCTACAGGTGCGCATCACCATCGGCGTCCTGCTGCTGGGCCTTTTCGTCTTGTGGAGTGCCTTTTTCGCACTCGGCCACACGTTGCGCAGCGACATGGAGAAAACCATCTCCAGGCAGCAGTTTTCGACGGTGTCCCTGATCGCCGGCGAACTCGACCGCTCCATCCGCGAACGCCAGCAGATAGTCCAGACCATCGCCGGTGGCTATCATCACAGCCAGCTGACCAATCCACGGGATGCCCAGGCCTCGCTTGAAAGCCACCCGGTGCCCGAGAGCATCTTCAACTGGGGGGTCCTCGTCATTGATCGCCGGGGCAATGCGGTGGCCAGCATTCCCTCCCGGCTCAAGCGGACCGGGGTCGATTTTCATGACTATCCGGGCATCAGGATGGCACTCGGCGGAGCCGGCGATATCATCACTGACCCGCTGTTCAGCGAACACAGCCAGCAACCCGTATTCGCCATCATCTCGCCCATCCACGACGAACGCGATCAGGTAATCGGCCTCGTCGTCGGCGTCACCAATCTGAGCCAGCCCAGCTTCCTCGATCAGATCAGTGCGACGAAATACGGCATGACCGGCGATTTCCTGATCACCGCACCCAAGACGCGCAGCTATGTCATCGCTTCCGACAAGGCGCGACTGCTCAAGAGCGGCCCGCCCCGTGGCATCAACCCAGTGTACGACAGCTACATCGACGGCTACGAAGGCTCCGGCCTGGCCCGCAGTTCCCGCGGCGTTCTCGAACTGTCGTCGAGCAAACGAATTCCGGCGACCGGCTGGCTCATGCAATCGGTCCTGCCCGCCGCCGAAGCCTTCGCGCCTATCGATGCAGTCGAGCAACACCTCGTCATGGTCTCTTCGGCCTTGACCCTGGTCCTCGCCATCCTGTGCGGATGGTGGCTGCGCAAACAGTTCCGGCCGCTGGCCGAAGCTTCGCAATTGCTGACGCGCATGCGCAATACCGAGATACCCCGCCAGGCGCTGCCGGTGCACAAGAATGACGAAATCGGCCAACTGGTCAGCGCCTTCAATGGCTTGCAGGAAGTCATCAATGCCGAAGAGGCGAAGTCTGCTGAAAATGCGGCCAACAAGCGCCTGCGCCAGATCGTTGCTGATGTGCCGGGTGTGGTCTTCGAGTACCGCTTTTACGCCGATGGCCACGGTGGCTTCCTCTTTGCCAGCGATGCCATCAAGTCGCTCTATGGGGTCACCCCGGAAAATGTCCGCGACAGCACCGAGCTATTGCGCCAGATGGTGCATCCCGACGATTACGGGGATTACATAAACTCCCTGAATACCGCAGCACAGACCCTCACCCCCTGGCGGCACGAGTACCGCATCTGCCTCGACGGCCAGATCAAGTGGCTGCTGATTCGGGCCATTCCCGAGGCAACGGTCGACAACAGCATCACCTTCTGCGGCTTTGTCGCCGACATCACCGACATCAAGTCAATGGAGGGCGAACTGCGCGAGGCGCTCGACGACCATCTGCGCAAGGATGCCGAGATCGCCCGCTACCGCGACCACCTCGAACAACTGGTCGAAGAACGTACCGCCGATCTCGAACTGGCGCGCGCCGACGCCATGCGCCTGGCCATGGCCAAGAGCGAATTCCTGGCCAAGATGAGCCATGAAATCCGCACGCCGCTGAATGGCGTCCTCGGCATGACGTACATCGGACTGCGTGCCTGCGACAAGGACAGCAAGGTCCATGATGCCCTGATCAAGATCCAGAACTCGGGCAACTTGCTGCTGGGCATCATCAACGACATCCTTGATTTCTCGAAGATGGAAGCCGGCATGCTCAAGATTGAGCGCCTGCCGGTGAACATCAAGCAGGTTCTCGATGAAACGGTCGGCATGATGGAGGAGCGGGCGACCGGCAAAGGCCTCGAACTTCGCCTCATCTGCGCCGACAACCTGCCCGCCGAATGTCGCAGCGATGCGCTGCGTCTGCGCCAGATCCTGCTCAACCTGCTCTCCAATGCCGTCAAGTTCACAAGTAGCGGCTCGGTTTGCCTGGAAGCCGACCTTGATGACGCGCATCTGCGTTTCCGGATTACCGACACCGGTATCGGCATTTCCAATGAACAGTTGAGCAGCATCTTCAATCCCTTCGTGCAGGGCGACAATTCGACGACCCGGCGCTTTGGCGGCTCCGGTCTCGGACT
>CAIYYE010000066.1 GCA_903930395.1 uncultured beta proteobacterium | reverse complement strand
TGGGCTTATCCATTAACATCACTACTTTTGGTGAGTGAACTTAACCAGTCGTTTTACGTTGGTCTGGCCTGGGCAGTTGGCACAGGTGAGACTTTCGAGCCTGCCGCCCGGCGGTCGCGCTTTTAGCGCGAGGGCACAAACGGTCTGACGGTTCGGCATCTCTTGCAAACCGAGACGTAGAACGCAGGCAGTATATTAGAAAATGACCGTGTCAGGTAACAATTCAGTCACGCATTTGCAGATCAGTGAAGAGGAAGCGGGGCAGCGGCTCGACAACTTTTTGATCCGGCATTGCAAGGGGGTTCCCAAGAGCCATATTTACCGGATTTTGCGCAGCGGCGAAGTACGGGTGAATAGCGGCCGGGTGGATGCGACTTATCGCCTTTGCATGGATGATAAAGTGCGCATCCCGCCCATCCGCATCGCCGAGCGACCGCAGAACGAGGTCGATGAAGTCGCCAAAGAGCGCGTCGATCTGCCCATCATCTATGAAGATGAGGCAATGCTCGTCATCGACAAGCCGGAAGGCATTGCCGTGCATGGCGGCAGCGGCGTCAGTTTTGGCGTGATCGAAGCCTTGCGCCGTCAGCGCCCGCAGGCCAAGTTCCTGGAGTTGGCTCACCGCCTCGACCGGGAAACCTCCGGCGTGCTGCTCGTCGGCAAGAAACGCCTGGCCCTGACTGCACTGCATGACATGTTCCGCGAACACGGGGCAGGCGCCGACAAGCGTTACCTGGTGCTGGTCAAGGGGCGCTGGATGAACACTACCCAGCATGTCAAATTGCCCTTGCACAAATACCTGACCGAGGGTGGCGAGCGGCGTGTCGCGGTCAATCCTGAAGGCAAGGCTTCGCACACCATTTTCCGTCTGCTGGCGCGCTGGCCGGACATGAGTCTGCTTGAAGCACAACTGAAAACCGGGCGCACCCACCAGATCCGCGTACATCTGGCGCACCTCGGCTTTCCCATCCTCGGTGACGAGAAGTACGGCGATTTCGCTCTGAACAAGAATCTCAAGCGCGATGGCCTGAAACGCATGGCCCTGCATGCCTGGCGGATGGCTTTCCGGCACCCGCTGACGGCGGCGCCGCTCGAATGCATCGCCCCGTTGCCGGACAGTTTTGGCGGCTATATTGCCGCGGTGGACGGGAAAAAGGACAGGGAATTCACAGCCGATAATCTGGCAGAAATATTGGGTAATCGATGAAATACGAACTGGTAGTGTTTGACTGGGATGGCACGCTGCTCGACTCGGCAGGTGCCATCGTGCATGCCATTCAGGCATCGGCCCGTGATCTGGGACTGGCTGTCCCGGATGATGCCCGCGCGCGGCACGTGATTGGTCTGGGGCTGGCTGACGCCTTGCGCCACGCCGTGCCGGATTTGCCGCCCGATGGCACGGCAGCGATGGTTGAGCGCTATCGCTTTCACTATCTGTCCGGTGACCATGGCCTGACCTTGTTCAAGGGTGTGTCCGAGATGCTGCAACGACTGCAGGCGGCCGGGCATATCCTGGCTGTGGCAACCGGCAAGAGCCGGCTTGGGCTTGAGCGGGCATTCGATCACTCGGGGCTGCGTCCCTTGTTTCAGGCATCGCGCTGCGCCGACGAGTGCCATTCGAAGCCGCATCCGCAGATGCTGGAAGAGTTGATGGCTGAATTTGGTGTCGCTGCCGAGGCTACGGTAATGATCGGCGACACCTCGCACGACCTGCTGATGGCTACGAATGCGGGCGTTGATAGCCTGGCCGTGACCTATGGCGCCCATTCGCACGATCACCTGCTGGAACACAAGCCGGTGGCCTGCCTGCATAGTGTTGAGGAACTCGACAGGTGGCTGCTGAATCACGCCTGATCTGCGCCAGCCAGGACGTGATCGAGGCCGGGCGGGGCTTTCGCTTCAAGATCAGGCGCCATGAACGCGACGTTCCGGCATTCGTCATTCGCTTTCGTGGGCAGGCGTATGCCTATTTCAATGAATGCGGCCATGTTCCGGCCGAACTCGACTGGCAGCCGGGCGAGTTCTTCGATCATTCCAAGCTATACTTGATCTGCTCGATTCATGGCGCGCTTTATGCTCCCGAGTCGGGTAGATGTCTCGGTGGACGCTGTCAGGGGAAAGGTTTGAAGCCCTTGAAGATTCACGAGATCGATGGACAGATTTTTTTAGACCAAGAAAATAATCATGGATAGCCCCCAACCGCCCAACAATGATTCCGCCTGGGAGCGGAAAACCCTGGAAAGACTGGTGTTCGCCGCGCTTGACGAGCAGCGCGCCCGTCGCCGCTGGGGCATCGCCTTCAAGACCCTGGGTTTTGTTTACCTTTTGGCCGTACTGATTGCCTTCGTCGATTGGGGGACCGGTGCCGAGCACCAGGAGCGCCACACCGCCCTGGTTAATCTGAACGGTGTCATTGAAGCCAAGGGTGAGAGCAATGCCGAAAATCTCGTCGCTGCCTTGAGCAGCGCCTTCGAGGAAAAGAATGTCGCCGGCGTCATCCTGCGCATCAACAGTCCGGGTGGCAGCCCGGTCCAGGCGGGCATCATCAACGATGAAATACGCCGCCTGCGTGGCAAGCATCCGGACAAGCTGCTCTATGTCGTGGTCGAAGACATGTGCGCCTCAGGCGGTTATTTCGTGGCCGCAGCCGCTGACATGATTTTCGTCAACAAGGCCAGCATCGTTGGCTCGATCGGTGTCCTGATGGACGGCTTCGGCTTCACCGGCACAATGGACAAGGCCGGGGTCGAACGTCGCCTGCTCACAGCCGGCGAAAACAAGGGCTTCCTTGATCCGTTCTCGCCGCAGGCGCCGCAACACAAGGCGCATGCCCAGACGCTGCTCAACGACATTCACCAGCAGTTCATCGACGTCGTCAAAACCGGACGCGGCAATCGGCTCAAGGAAACGCCGGACATGTTCTCCGGCCTGATGTGGACTGGGGCGCAGAGCGTTCAACTGGGTCTGGCCGATGGTTTCGGCAGCGTCGATTCGGTCGCGCGTGACATCATCAAGGCCGAGAAAGTGCTCGATTATTCGGTCAAGGACAATATCGCCGAACGTTTTGCCAAGCGCCTGGGTGCCAGCACCTCGGCCGGCTTCTGGAAAGGCTTTTCGGAAAGCGCCGCTGCCGTCAGCCTGCGCTAACCGAGGAGCAGGAAAACCGTCGGACGCCGCTCGATTTCGGGCGGCGTTTGTTTTTTCCAGGCCGCAATTGTGCGTGTCAGCACGGATTCGCCCGGCAGGGTCAGGTCGGTCGCCACGGTCAGCCGAGTGCTCGGCTGGCAGGCCTGCAGAATGGCATCGAACATGGCCCGGTTGCGGTAGGGCGTTTCGATGAACAACTGGGTCTGCTGACGCTTTTTCGATTCGCTTTCGAGGTCGCGCAGGGCTTTTGTGCGATCCACCTCTTTGGCCGGCAAATAGCCCTGAAAGGCGAAGCGTTGCCCGTTCAGGCCCGAGGCCATCAGGGCGAGCAGGAGCGAGGAGGGGCCGATGAGCGGTACGACGCGGATATTTTCCTGTTGCGCCAGTGCCACCAGATTGGCGCCGGGGTCGGCCACCGCCGGACAGCCCGCCTCAGAGAGCAAGCCGATGTTGTGACCGGCGCGCAGCGGTTCGAGCAGGCGGTCGAGTTCGTTGGCCTTGGTGTGCTCGTTGAGTTCCTCGAGCTTCAATTCCTGCAAGGGCAAGTCAGTGCCGGCGGCCTTCAGGAAGGCGCGTGCCGTCTTGGCCTGCTCAACAACGAAATAGGTCAATGGTCGGATAGCGGCCAGGACATTGGCGGGCAATGATTCCTGCGGCGCTGTCGGGCCGAGCGGCACCGGTATCAGATAGAGGGTGCCTGCCATCAGAGTACCGCTACGCCTTGATGGCGCAACATGTCGCAGAGGGCAATCAGGGGCAGGCCAACCAGGGCGTTCGGGTCGTCGCCGCGCATGCTGCTTAGCAGCGCGATGCCCAGACCTTCGGATTTGGCCGAGCCGGCGCAGTTGTAGGCAGGTTCGCGGCGCAGATAATTTTCGATTTCCTGATCGCTCAAATCCCTGAAAGTCACCAGCATGGGTACGCCACGTACCTGGGCTTCACCGGTTTTGGCGTTGAGCAGGCAGAGACCGGTAAAGAAATTGACGGTTTTGCCGGACAGGGCGCGCAATTGTTCGACGGCGCGCTCGTGGGTACCCGGTTTTCCGTATATCTTGCCGTCCACCGTCGCGACCTGATCGCTACCGATAATCAGTGCCTCAGGATAGGTATCGGCCACAGCCCTGGCCTTGGCTTCGGAGAGGCGCAAGGCGATTGCCTCCGGTGTTTCGCCGGGGAGAGGGTTTTCGTCGGTTTGCGGATTGGCGACAGAAAAGGGGAGACCCAGGCGGCCGAGGAGTTCGCGGCGAAAAGGCGAGGTGGAGGCAAGAATCAGCTTATGCGGCATAAAAATCCGTTACAACAAAGCCTTGCATTGAACACTTCAAGAAGCACTTTGTTTTGACTTGGAAAGCCAAAAATAATATCATTCAATGTTTAAGTCGCAACAGGTCAAGATTGAAAAGGATTTCGGACGCTTTCGCATTTGCCAGAGATGGTCGTGTTCTCGAGGGAACGCTGGCTGTTGAGGACCTTGAACGCTTGCATGATTTGCTCGCGGAGATTGGTGGAGAGGTAACTTTCCGCCTGCAAGGTTTCAAAGGCGATAGCGGAGAATCCATGCTGCATCTGGAGGTTTCGGGAACGATCCCGCTATCCTGCCAGCGCTGCCTGGAAGCCGTGCCTTGCGATCTTGATGTCGATGCCCGTCTGGAACTCGTTCCGGCCGGTGCCGAATTGTCGCAAGACGAACTGGAAGACGACACCCGGGATTTCCTGCCGGTGGAACGCGAACTGGATGTGGTCGAGTTGGTTGAGGATGAAATCCTCCTCGCCCTGCCAGTGGCGCCGCGGCACGAAAAATGTGGTTTGCCTGGCGCCGCCAATGCGGGCGAACGGATCAATCCGTTTGCCAAGTTGTCGGCGCTAAAAGGCAAGCCGAACTGATTTTTTTGGAGTAACAAAATGGCCGTTCAACAAAACAAAAAGTCCCCGTCCAAGCGTGGCATGCACCGTGCTCATGACTTCCTGACCGCTCCCCCGCTGGCCGTCGAGTCGACCACCGGCGAAGCCCACCTGCGTCACCACATTTCCCCGGCCGGTTTCTACCGCGGCAAAAAAGTCGTCAAGGGCAAGGGCGAGTAATCGTTCAATGAAGGGCAGGCGGTTCGCCTAGAGCCGCCTGCCTTTTATTTTGCCATGACAACCCGCATCGCCATCGATTGCATGGGGGGTGACCACGGTCCGTCTGTGACGGTTCCGGCGGCTATCCAATTTCTTGCGGAGCATCCGTCAGCCAATCTCGTCCTGGTAGGTCAGGAAGATGTGTTGCGCCCGTTGCTCGGCAACCATGTCAACGATTCACGCATTCGCCTTGTTCACGCCTCGGAAGTTGTCGGCATGGACGAGTCGCCGGCGCTTGCCTTGCGCAACAAGAAAGATTCGTCGATGCGGGTCGCCATCAACCAGGTCAAGGCCGGTGATGCCGACGCCTGTGTGTCCGCCGGCAATACCGGTGCGCTCATGGCGATTTCCCGCTTCGTGCTCAAGATGCTGCCGGGTATTGACCGGCCGGCGATCTGTGCGCCGCTGCCGACGGTCAATGGCCACACGCACATGCTGGATCTCGGTGCCAATGTCGATTGCGGACCGGAGCATCTGCTCCAGTTCGGCATCATGGGTGCCATGCTGATTTCGGCCATGGAACACAAGGAGCAGCCGACGGTCGGCATCCTCAACATCGGTGAAGAAGACATCAAGGGTAATGAAGTGGTCAAGGCTGCGGCCGGATTGCTTCGTGCCTCGGGCCTCAATTTCATCGGCAATGTCGAGGGTGATGGCATCTACAAGGGCGACGCCGATGTGATCGTTTGCGACGGTTTTGTCGGCAACGTCGCACTCAAGACCTCGGAAGGCCTGGCACAGATGCTGGCGTCGTCGTTGCGCGAGGAGTTCAAGCGCAACTGGCTGACCAAGATTGCCGCCCTGATCGCCATTTCGGTACTCAATAACTTCAAGCGACGTTTTGATCACCGCCGCTACAATGGCGCGATCCTGCTCGGTCTCAAGGGCGTCTCGGTGAAGAGCCACGGTTCGGCTGACGTGCTGGCTTTTGGCAACGCCATTTCGCGTGCCTACGATGCAGCGGAAAACCATGTTCTTGAGCGTATTACCAGCCGCTTGGCCGAATTGGCGCCAGCCCCCGCTGTTGTGGAGAATGTCTGAATGTACGCACGCTTGATCGGTACAGGTAGTTATCTTCCGGGCAGCCCCGTCAGCAATGACGATCTGGCCGCCCGTGGCATCGATACCAACGACGAGTGGATCGTCACCCGCACCGGTATTCGCAGCCGCCATCTTGCCAGCCCGGGCACGACCTCGAGCGAACTGGGCTTGATTGCCGCCCAGCGCGCCCTGGAAATGGCCGGCATCGCCGCCGCTGACCTTGATCTGATCATTGTCGCGACCTCGACCCCGGATTTCATCTTTCCGAGCACGGCCTGTCTGATCCAGGCCAAACTGGGCAACAAGGGCGCCGCCGCCTTCGATGTGCAGGCCGTTTGCGCCGGCTTTACATATGCCCTTGGGATTGCCGAAAAATTCATCCGCTCGGGCAGCCACAAGAAGGCCCTGGTCATTGGTGCCGAGGTGTTCTCGCGAATCCTTGACTGGAATGATCGTGGCACCTGCGTACTGTTTGGCGATGGCGCCGGCGCCGTGGTGCTCGAAGCTTCCGATACACCGGGCATTCTGGCCACCGCCATGCATGCCGACGGCAGCCAGAATGGCATCCTCAACGTTCCCGGCCAGATCTGTGGCGGGCAGGTTACCGGTGACCCTTTCCTGCGCATGGACGGTCAGGCTGTATTCAAATTTGCCGTGCGCGTGCTGGCCGATATCGCTACCGAAGTTTGCCAAACCGCCGGTATTCAGACCAGCGATGTCGATTGGCTGATTCCGCATCAGGCCAATATCCGCATTATTGAAGCTACCGGCAAGAAACTCGGCATTGATCGCAACAAGGTCATCGTCACCGTCGATCGCCATGGCAATACTTCTGCTGCCTCCGTACCCCTGGCGCTCGACGAAGCCGTGCGCGACGGACGTATCCAGCGCGGCCAGAAAGTATTGGTCGAAGGCGTCGGTGGCGGCTTTACGTGGGGCGCCGCCCTTCTTGAATTCTGAACCAGGAGACGAAACGATGTCTTTTGCATTCGTATTTCCCGGCCAAGGCTCACAGAGCGTTGGCATGATGGCCGCCTACGGCGACGCCGCCGTAGTCCGTGCCACCTTTGACGAAGCCTCTGCTGCGCTCGGTGACGACCTCTGGGCGATGGTCGCAGATGGTCCGGCCGAAGCACTGACACAGACCGTGAATACACAGCCGGTCATGTTGACCGCAGGGATCGCCGCCTGGCGTTTGTGGCTCGAAAAGGGTGGCCGCAAGCCGGCCGTGGTTGCCGGCCATAGCCTCGGCGAATATTCCGCCCTGGTCGCCGCTGGCGTCATCGCTTTCAAGGATGCCGTCCCGCTCGTGCGCCTGCGCGCTGCAGCCATGCAGGAAGCCGTGCCGGTCGGCACGGGTGCCATGGCGGCCATTCTTGGCCTCGACACCCCCGGCATCGTTGCTGCCTGCGCCGAAGCGGCACAGGGCGAAGTGGTCGAGCCGGTCAATTTCAATGCCAATGGGCAGACCGTAATCGCCGGCCACAAGGCTGCCGTCGAGCGCGCCATGGACGCCTGCAAGGCGCGTGGTGCCAAGATGGCCAAGGCCTTGCCGGTCTCCGCGCCGTTCCATTCCTCGCTGATTCGTCCGGCTGCCGACAAACTGGCTGCCCGTCTGGCCGAATTGACGCTGAATGCGCCGCAAATCCCGGTCATCAATAACGTCGATGTGGCCATCGAAAACGATCCGGCCCGCATCAAGGATGCCTTGATCCGCCAGGCCTATAACCCTGTGCGCTGGGTCGAGACCATACAGAGCATGGCTGCGCTGGGCGTCACCACCGTCGCCGAATGCGGCCCGGGCAAGGTCTTGGCCGGCCTCACCAAGCGCTGCGCCGATGGCGTGGCCGGTGTCGCACTGGCTGACGCTGCCGCCATCGATGCCAATCTGGGTCTGGAGTAAATGATGCTGAATGACAAGATTGCTCTCGTCACCGGCGCCACGCGCGGCATTGGCCGCGCCATTGCGCTCGAACTGGGCAAGCAGGGCGCTACCGTGGTGGGCACGGCGACCAGCGATGACGGCGCGGCAAAAATTTCTGCCTATCTCGCTGAAGCCGGGATCGAGGGCAAGGGCATTGCCCTTAACGTCACCGATGTGGCGCAGAGCGATGCCGTGCTCGCTGACATTGCCAAGGAATTCGGTGCCATCACCATCCTCGTCAATAACGCCGGCATTACCCGCGACAACCTGAGCATGCGCATGGGTGACGACGAATGGGATGCGGTGATCGACACCAACCTCAAAGCGGTTTTCCGCCTGTCGCGCGGAGTCATGCGCGGCATGATGAAGGCGCGTTTCGGCCGGGTCGTCAATATCACCTCCGTCGTCGGCTATTCGGGCAACCCCGGTCAGGCCAACTACTGCGCCGCCAAGGCTGGCGTCGCCGGCCTGAGCCGCTCGCTGGCCCGCGAACTGGGTAGCCGCAACATCACCGTCAACTGCGTCGCACCTGGCTTTATCGCCACCGACATGACGCACGCGTTGACCGAAGAACAGAAGCAGGCCATGCTGGCGTCGATCCCGTTGGGGCGTGCCGGCACACCTGAAGATATCGCCGGCGCTGTCGGCTTTCTCGTATCCCCGGCGGCCGCCTATGTCACAGGCACGACAGTGCATGTGAATGGCGGTATGTTCATGGATTGATTTCCCGAAGCCTCGGCTTTTGGTAGACTAGCAATGTTTTTTTTCGTACCCCTGAGGGGAAGGAGTTTTTCTAATGGATAACATCGTAGAGCGCGTCAAGAAGATCGTCGCCGAACAACTGGGCGTGAACGAAGCGGACATCAAGAACGAGTCCTCTTTTGTGGACGATCTGGGCGCGGATTCCCTGGACACCGTTGAACTGGTCATGGCACTGGAAGAAGAGTTCGAGTGCGAAATCCCTGATGATCAGGCTGAAAAGATCACCACGGTCCAGCAAGCTGTCGATTTCATCCTCGCCAACAAGAAGTAATCACCTTCTTTCTGGTTGAACCAGGCAAGGCCGGCCCCCATGGCCGGCCTTGCTACATTTGCTTTCGGAGTGCACCTTGGCGCGTCGCAGAGTCGTTGTAACCGGTTTGGGCATCGTTAGCCCGGTCGGAAATTCCGTCGAAGAAGCCTGGCAGAATATTCTTGCTGGCAAATCCGGTATTGCCGCTGTCACCAAGTTCGATACCTCTACCTTTCCGGTCAAGTTTGCCGGCGAGGTGAAGAACTTTGACATTACTCAATATATTTCCGCCAAAGATGCGCGCCGCATGGATGATTTCATCCATTTCGGCCTGGCCGCTGGCATTCAGGCCGTGCGCGATGCCGGCCTGGACAAGGAAAACGTCGTCGATCTCGAGCGCGTTGGCGTTGCCATCGGTTCCGGGATCGGTGGCCTGCCGCTGATCGAAGCGACCCAGGTCGAGTACGCAGCAGGTGGCGTCCGCAAGGTTTCGCCCTTCTTTGTGCCGGGTTCGATCATCAACATGATCTCTGGCAATCTCTCCATCGAGTTTGGCTTCAAGGGCCCGAATATCGCCCTCGTTTCGGCCTGCACGACGGGGACGCACTCGATTGGCGATGCTGCCCGTATCATCGAATACGGCGACGCTGACGTGATGGTGGCCGGCGGTGCCGAATCGACCGTCTCGCCACTCGGCATGGGCGGCTTCAGTGCAGCCCGCGCCCTGTCTACGCGTAACGATGATCCGACCACGGCCAGCCGGCCCTGGGACAAGGATCGCGACGGTTTCGTGCTGGGTGAGGGGGCCGGGGTCATGGTGCTCGAAGAGTACGAACATGCCAAGGCCCGTGGCGCCAAGATCTACGCCGAGCTGGTCGGTTACGGCATGAGTGCCGACGCCTACCATATCACCGCACCGAATATGGATGGCCCGCGCCGTTCCATGGTCAATGCGCTGAAGAATGCCGGTATCCAGCCGTCCGATGTGCAGTACCTGAATGCCCACGGCACTTCGACGCCGCTAGGCGACAAGAACGAATCGGATGCAGTCAAGGCAGCCTTCGGCGATCACGCCTACAAGCTGGTGGTCAATTCGACAAAGTCGATGACCGGCCATCTCTTGGGTGGTGCTGGCGGTATCGAATCCTTGTTCACGGTGCTGGCGATCCATAACCAGATATCGCCGCCGACCATCAATATTTTCAATCAGGATCCCGAGTGCGATCTCGATTACTGTGCCAATGTGGCACGGCCGATGAATATTGAGTATGGTCTGAAGAACAACTTCGGTTTCGGTGGCACCAACGGATCGCTGGTTTTCAAGCGTATCTAAGCGGCTCCGGCAGGAAAACGAACGGTGCAGTTTCCGATCACCATCGGACTGCACCGTTCGCGCATTCTGGATGCCATGTTGTGCCTGACCGTCTGCCTGGCTATCGCATCCACGCTGAGCTTTCGGTCATCGCTACTGGTTTGTCTTGCTCTATTGACGGGAATCCTGATTCTGGCGACCGTAGCCTGGCGAGCGCTGAGGCCCGCCATCAAAGCCATCCGCCTGGAACGTAATGGCGATATTTTCATGCTGCGCGCCGGCGAGCATGATTTTGTTCAGGCATTTCCCTGGCCGGGGGCAACTGTTCACCCCTGGCTGACAGTCATTCGCC
>CAIYYE010000065.1 GCA_903930395.1 uncultured beta proteobacterium | reverse complement strand
CAGGCCAGGGCCAGCGTGGCGCCGACCCATGTCGCTGTTGCGTCGGCGGTGCCGCCCAGGCCGGCGACGGCGATCTGGGTCTTGTCGCCGAACTCGGCGAGAAAGATCATCAGGAAGGTGGTGGCGAAGATGTTGTGGCCGGGCTTTTCCGGGATGTCTTCGGCGTCTTCCTCTTCTTCATAGCGCAGGGCACTGATGCCGAACCAGGCAAAAAGCAGGGCGACGGCTGCTGTGACGACCCATTCCGGCAGCCAGGCGGCGAGGGCAGCGCCGAACAGTACGGCGAGCAGGTTGAGGATGGCAAAGGCGGCAACGGCGCCAAGAACGACTGGCAGGCCGCGATGGCGGGCAGCCAGGGTCATGCAGACGAGCTGGCTCTTGTCGCCGAATTCAGCCAGGGCGATGAGCAGGAAAGTGGTGCCGGCCGAGGATAGCCAGGTGCCCGGTGTCAGGGCAGCAAGTTCAGGCATTGGTGAAGGTCAGCGGATCAGGACTTGTTGTTCGCCTGGTCGCGGTGCGGGCACTGATCCTTGGTGCACTTGGCGTAGAGGTAGAGCGCGTGGTCCTGAATGGCGAAGCCTCGTTCTTGGGCGATGGCGTTCTGGCGCTTCTCGATTTCCGGATCGTAAAACTCTTCGACCCGGCTGCAGTCGATGCAGACCAGGTGGTCGTGATGCTTGCCGTGGTTGATTTCGAAAACGGCCTTGCCGGATTCGAAGAAGTGCCGCTCAAGCAGGCCGGCCTGCTCGAACTGGGTGAGCACGCGGTAAACCGTGGCCAGCCCGATGTCCATGTTTTCGGCGATGAGCATCTTGTAGACGTCTTCCGCCGTCATGTGGCGCAAGTTGCTCGTTTCGAACAATTCAAGAATTTTCAGGCGGGGAAAAGTGGCTTTCAGCCCCATGTTCTTGAGGCTTTGCGGGTCGCTCATTGCTTGGAATTCCTGAAATTGTTCGATCAGGCGGAGTGCTGATTTCGGGTATGATATACCGCTTCAAAGCTGATTGAAAAACTCCGGAAAACCGAATGCGCCGTTCCCGTCTATTGCTCGTCGCCGCTTCTTGCGCCCTCATCGCCGCTTGTTCCTACAAGCCGAGCTTCATCAATGAATACAAGATCGATATCCAGCAGGGCAATGTCCTGACCCAGGAGATGGTTTCCCAGCTCAAGCCGGGCCAGACGCGCGATCAGGTCCGCTTTCTGCTGGGTACG
Organism: uncultured beta proteobacterium; assembly: GCA_903930395.1. GTDB lineage: Bacteria > Pseudomonadota > Gammaproteobacteria > Burkholderiales > Rhodocyclaceae > Azonexus. The sequence goes on along the minus strand of CAIYYE010000065.1, from coordinate 4,945 downwards.
CCGCTGGTCAGCGATATTTTCCATCAGCAGCGCTGGGATTACATTTACCGCTTCAAGAGTGGCAAAACCGGTGATGTCGAATCGCGCAAGTTGACCGTGTTTTTCGATGGCGAGGGTCGCCTGGAGCGCGTCAGCGGCGATATCGCGGCAGGCGAATCCAGTGAAGCGAGTGCACCGGTCAACAAGAGTCGCGTCGTCGATCTCGGCTCGTTGTCGCCGGAATTGGCCGACAAGCCACTGCCGCCGCGCGAGCCGCCAAGCTATTACCGTCGTTTCATGGACATGTTGGGGTTTTAAAGAATGAGTGCAACACGTATTGGTGTCGTCGGGGCCGGTGGCCGCATGGGTCGCATGCTGATCGAGGCTACGCTGAAGGATGATCAGCTGGTGCTCGGCGCAGCGTTTGATGTGGCAGGCAGTCCGGCTATCGGCAAAACGGCCGGTGATCTCGTCGGCATGCCCTGCGATGTGGTGGTGACCGACGATGTCGCAGCCGGGCTCAAGCACATCGATTGCCTGATCGATTTCACCCGCCCGCAAGGCACGCTGGTTCATCTCGAACTGTGTCGCCAGGCCGGGGTGGCCATGGTGATCGGGACAACCGGTTTCGAGGCCGACGGCAAGGCTGTGATTGCCGCTGCGGCCAAGGATGTTCCGGTTGTTTTTGCCCCCAACATGGCGGTCGGCGTCAATCTCGTCTTCAAGCTGCTCGATACCGCAGCACGCATCCTCAATCAGGGTTACGACATTGAGGTCGTCGAGGCGCACCATCGCCTCAAGGTCGATGCGCCTTCCGGCACAGCCCTGCGCATGGGCGAAGTAGTCGCCGCGGCCCTCGGGCGTGATCTTGACGAATGTGCTGTCTATGGTCGCGAAGGTGTGACCGGCGAGCGCGACCCCTCAACCATCGGCTTCGCCACGGTGCGTGGCGGCGACATTGTCGGCGATCACACGGTCATGTTCTGTGGCCTTGGTGAGCGCGTCGAAGTGACGCACAAGGCCAGCAGCCGCATGCCCTATGCCCTCGGCAGTCTGCGCGCTGCACGTTATCTGGCCGGCCGCAAGAGCGGTCTTTTCGACATGCAGGATGTTCTCGGTCTGCGTTAAGCCTTTCCCATGAAATCACGCCTGCTGGATCGGCAACTCCAGGAAATCTTCGGTGGCGAGGGTGAGCCGCAATTCAGGGCGTTGATCGAGCAGGCCAGGGCGGCGCAGCAGGGGGCGCTGGCTGATGGCATGGAAAGGCTGCTCGGGATAGTCGATTCGTCCTATCGCGCCTACGCGGCTATGAATTTGGGTGCCTGGTACACCAAGTTGTCAGGTGACGTGCTGGCTGACTGGAATCTCCGCTCCGGCATGATCGAAGCCGGCCGCCAGTGGAAACAGATGCTCGGTTATGCCGAGGCCGATATCGATAACTCGATAGCCCAGTGGGAACGCATGCTGCATCCGGAAGATCTGCGCATGCTGAAGGCGGAGATCGAGGCACACGCGCAGGGTCAGTCCCCCCATTTTCAGGCCGAATGCCGTCTCAAGGCGCAGGATGGTCAGTGGCGCTGGCTTTTGTTGCGAGGGGCGGTGGCCGCCCGCGAAACCGACGGCCTGCCGGTGCGCATGCTCGTCTTGCAGCGTGACATCAGCGAAATGAAAGCCGCCGAGGCTGCGCTGATTTCGGCCAAGGAGGCCGCCGAGGCGGCCAACAAGGCACGCGGCGCCTTTTTGGCCAACATGAGCCATGAAATCCGGACGCCGATGAACGGCATCATCGGCATGACCGACCTGGCTCTGGATACCGAACTGGATGCCGAGCAGCGGCATTACCTGAAGACGGTGAAGTCGTCGGCCGAGGCGCTGCTGACCATCGTCAATGACATTCTTGATTTCTCGAAAATCGAAGCCGGCAAGGTTGAATTCGAATCGCTGGCTTTCTCGATTCAGGACACCGTGCTCGAAGCGGTTCGTGTGCTCGCCGTCAGCGCCCACAAGAAAGGTCTGGAACTGGTGGCTGATGTGCGGCCCGAGGTGCCGCTGCGCATTGTCGGCGACCCGACGCGCTTGCGCCAGGTCATCATCAACCTGATCGGCAATGCGATCAAATTTACCGAACATGGCGAAGTCGTGCTCGACGTGGCGGTCGATCAGGAGACCGAGCATTCCGTGTATCTGCGCTTTTCCATCCGCGACACGGGTATCGGTGTGCCTGCCGACAAGCAGCGCGCTATTTTCGAGGCATTTTCCCAGGCCGATGTGACGACAACCCGTCGCTTCGGCGGCACGGGCCTCGGGCTGGCCATCTGCGCCCGCCTCGTGCAGTTGATGGATGGCAAGATAACGCTCGAGAGTACACCGGGCGTTGGCTCGGTTTTTTCGTTCACCGGTCGCTTTGGCGTCGAGTCCTCGGCGATAACGCAGACCCAGGCGTTTTTCGCCGGCTCGCAGTATGGCGGGCGGCGCGCCCTGGTCATAGACGACAATGAAAAGGCCGGTCGTTACATGGTCGAGTTGCTTGAGCGCCTCGGCATCCAGTCTTCGTTTTCAGCCGATGGCAGGTCGGCTGTGGCCGCTATCGAGCGTAGCCGCGCGGTCGATTTCCCCTATGATTATGTGGTGGCCGATGCCGGCATGGAAGCGCCAGCCGGATTTTCCCTGGCCGAAGCCTGGCAGCAGTCGGGGCGGGTCGAAAAGCTCCTGATCATGCTGACGACGGAAAATCAGCGCCACGATCTGACCCGTCTCCGGGAAATAGGCGTTTCTGCCCATCTGGTCAAGCCGATAGGCAGTGCCGACCTGATCGATGCCCTGGGCCTGGCGGAAGGTCCGGACTCAAGCGCGCAGAGCGACTTGATCCTTGCCGATATCGCGCTCGACGAGGTTTCCGAAGGTAGCGATGCACCCCTGAATATCCTGCTGGTCGAAGATAATCCGGTCAATCAGGAATTGGCGAAGCGGCTGCTTGAGCGGCAGTCCCATCGGGTGACCCTGGCCAACAATGGCGTCGAGGCTGTTGATCAGTTTGACAGCGATCACTACGACGTCATCTTGATGGACATGCAGATGCCGGTGATGGGCGGCCTCGAGGCCGCCGAGGCGATTCGTTCCAGGGAAATGCGCCGGAGCTGGGTGCTGTCCCACGAAATCAAGCCCGTCTACATCATAGCCATGACCGCCAACGTCATGGCCAGCGACCACGATCGCTGCATCGAAGCGGGCATGAACGACTACGTCGCCAAGCCCTTGCGGCCAGCCGAATTGTTTGCCGCCCTCGGGCGCAGTCGAGGCCGCATCGATATCGATCAGCCGACGCTTCTGGCCGCTGCGCCGGCCTCATCGGCGAAGCGCATCGATCTGGCGGCGGCGCTGCGCGATATTGGTGACGCCGAGCTGTTTGCCACGATGGCCGGGATGTTCCTGTCGGAGTGGAATACCCATCTGGGTCGCCTCAAGACTGCCCTCGACAGCAGTGACGGCCTTGATCTGCGCATGCATGCCCACACCGTGAAGAGTCTGCTGGCCATGTTCCACGCCGAAAGCGCCCGGCGCCTGGCGATGGAAATCGAGCAGGCGGCGATGGCCGTCGACAATATCGACTGGCCCGCCTGTCAGCGTCTCCATGCCTCGCTTGTCGATGAAATGGCGCAGATAAAACCGGTTCTGACGCAATACGTCGAGACTCGTGTAATCCCTTGAATTTGCCTGAAAAGCCACTTTTCGGCTAAAATAGTAAGGTTAAAAAGCACGAGCGGGGAGGCGCAAGCCTTCCCGCTCGGCACATGAATAATTAGAAATTCAAGGAGAGCCGGTCGTGTCGTTGCTGCCCTCATTCATACCCGCCATTCTCGCCCTCGCCGACGGAACGGTTTTCAAGGGCCAATCCATCGGCGCTGACGGTGTTACCAGTGGCGAAGTTGTCTTTAATACGGCCATGTCGGGCTATCAGGAGATCCTTACCGATCCCTCGTATTGCCGCCAGATCGTGACGCTGACCTACCCGCATATCGGTAACACCGGTTGCAATGCGGAAGATTTCGAGTCCAATGCCAATTACGCCGCCGGTCTGGTCATTCGCGATCTGCCGCTGGTCGCCTCAAACTGGCGTACCCAGGACGATCTGTCGTCCTATCTGAAAAAGCACGGTATCGTCGCCATTGCCGGCATCGATACGCGCAAGCTGACGCGCATCCTGCGTGAAAAGGGCGCCCAGGCGGGTTGCATCCTGGCTGGCGAAGTCGATGAGTCCAAGGCGCTGGCCTTGGCCCGGGTTTTTCCGGGGCTCAACGGGATGGATCTGGCCAAGGTGGTTTCGGCCAAGGAAAGCTATGCCTGGAACGAAGGCGAATGGACGCTGGATGGCTATCAGCCTGGCCCGGCACCGCGCTTTCATGTCGTCGCCTATGACTTTGGTGTCAAGAAGAACATTCTGCGCATGCTTGCCCAGCGTGGCGTCAAGCTGACTGTAGTGCCGGCCCAGACCCCGGCGGCCGACGTCCTGGCCATGAAGCCGGACGGCGTCTTCCTGTCGAATGGCCCAGGCGACCCGGAGCCTTGCGATTACGCCATTGCGGCGATTCGTGAGTTCCTTGATCGCGGCATCCCGACCTTCGGCATCTGCCTCGGTCACCAGTTGCTGGCCCTGGCGTCAGGCGCCAAGACCCTGAAGATGAAGTTCGGTCACCATGGTGCCAACCATCCGGTCAAGGACATGGATACCGGCCAGGTGCTGATTACCAGCCAGAACCACGGTTTTGCCGTGGATGGCGATTCCCTGCCGGCCAATCTGCGCGCCACCCATGTGTCGCTCTTCGACGGCTCCCTGCAAGGTATCGCCCGCACCGACGTGCCGGCCTTCTCCTTCCAGGGTCACCCCGAAGCCAGCCCCGGTCCGCACGACGTGGCCTACCTGTTTGACCGCTTCCTGGATGCCATGACGCGCGGCGCCGCAGCGTTG
>CAIYYE010000064.1 GCA_903930395.1 uncultured beta proteobacterium | reverse complement strand
GGTGCTTATCGTCGATGACGTGATTTCTGCCGGCACCTCGGTTCGCGAATCGGTCGAACTGATCCGCGCGGCGGGCGCCATGCCGGCCGGTGTGCTGATCGCCCTCGACCGCCAGGAACGCGGCCAGGGTGAATTGTCTGCCGTCCAGGAAGTCCAGCGCGACTATGGCATCCCGGTCATCGCCGTAGCTGGACTCAGTGATCTCATGGCCTTCCTCGCCGATCATCAGGAATTCGCCACGTACCGTGACGCGGTCACGCACTACCGGGAGCAGTACGGCATCCATGCCTAAGCTACTACTGCTCCCCCTGCTCCTGATTTCGCTTGGCTCGGCACAGGCGGCGGGTGAATTTTTCTGCTGCCACGACCCGAGCACCGGCCGCCGGGTGTGCGGCGATGTGCTGCCGGACCAATGTCGTGGCCGCGCCTATCGCGTTCTGGACAGCGGCGGCAACATCGTCAAGGAAGTCGGCGCCGCCTTGACGCCGGAGCAGAAAGCCGAGCAGGTAGCGGAAAACCGTCGGCGCAAGCAACTTGAAGATGCCAGCCGCGAACAGCGCCGGCGTGACCAGGCCCTGCTCGATACCTATGCCATGCCGGAAGATATCGATCTGGCCCAGAAAAAGGCCGAGGCCGACGTCAATTTCGCCATTCTGGCGACGATTTCCCGGATCGATCAGGCACGGAGCAAGCGCAAGAAATTCGAGGATGAGGCCGAGTTCTACAAGAAAAAGGCCCTGCCGCCCGACCTCGAGCGCGACCTGCGCGCCCTCGAGCACGAAATCAAGCTTCAGCAAGAGCTGCTCGACATCAAGAAGCGGGATTTCGAGGCCATCAAGGCCAAGTACGATGCCGACCGCAAGCGCTATTTCGAATTGACGCGCCGGCCCCTGCCGGCTGCGCCCCCGCCGATCCGCTGATCAGCCTGCCAGTTTCTGCTTGAGCAGGTCATTGACCTGCTGCGGATTGGCCTTGCCCTTGGCTGCCTTCATGACCTGACCGACCAAGGCATTGAAAGCCTTTTCCTTGCCGGCCTTGAATTCCGCGACATTGGCCGGATTGGCCGCCAGCACCTCATCGACCAAGGACGCGATGGCACCGCTGTCAGTGATCTGCTTGAGGCCCTGCTTGTCGATGACTTCATCGGCACTCGCCCCCTCGCCGTTCCACAAGGCCTCGAATACCTTCTTGGCGATGTTGTTGGAGATGGTGTTGTCGGCAATACGCAGGATCAGGCCGGCCAGTTGGGTGGCTGATACCGGCGAGTCGGCGATGTCCTTGCCTTCCTTGTTCAGGCGGGCAGCCAGATCGACCATGACCCAATTGGCACAGGGCTTGGCATTGGCCTTGCCGGCGCCGGCAACGGTCGCCTGGAAAAATCCGGCGATTTCCTGACTGGCGGTCAGGGCGCTGGCGTCGTAGGCCGAGAGACCCAGTTCGCTGACAAAACGCTCGCGCATCTGGCCCGGCAACTCCGGCAACTCGCCCTGGACGCGCGCCATCCATTCGCTCGAAATGACCAGCGGCAGGAGGTCGGGATCCGGGAAATAACGGTAATCGTGGGCATCTTCCTTGCTGCGCATCATGCGGGTTTCGCCCGTATCCGGGTCGAAGAGCACGGTGGCCTGCACGATGCGGCGGCCTTCCTCGATTTCGTTGATCTGCCACTGGACTTCAAAGTCGATGGCTTCCTTGAGGAAACGGAAGGAATTCAGATTCTTGATTTCGCGCCGGGTGCCGAATTCGGCCTGGCCTTTCGGCCGCACCGAGACGTTGGCATCGCAACGGAACGAGCCTTCCTGCATGTTGCCATCACAGATGCCTATCCACTGGACCAGCGCGTGCAGCGACTTGGCATAGGCCACGGCCTCATCGGACGAACGCATGTCCGGCTCGGAAACGATTTCGAGCAGTGGCGTCCCGGCACGATTGAGGTCGATGCCGGATTTACCCTGAAAATCTTCGTGTAGCGACTTGCCGGCATCCTCTTCAAGGTGGGCGCGCGTCAGGCGGACGACCTTCTCGTACGCCTTGTCGCCCTGTCCGACCTGCAGCGTGATGTTGCCGCCGACGACGACCGGCAGGTCCATCTGGCTGATCTGGTAGCCCTTGGGCAGGTCCGGATAAAAGTAGTTCTTGCGGGCAAAGACCGATTTTGGCGCGACCTCGGCGCCGATGGCCAGGCCGAAGCGGATGGCGCACTCGACCGCTTTCTTGTTAAGCACCGGCAAAACCCCCGGCAAGGCGAGATCCACTGCACAGGCCTGCGTATTGGGTGCGGCGCCGAAAGCCGTCGAGGCACCGGAGAAAATCTTCGAAACCGTCGCCAGTTGCGCGTGCGTTTCGATGCCGATCACTACTTCCCACTGATTCATAGCTTCATCCGTTTCAGAAACATTGCCCGCTCTTCGCCTCGACCATGATCGGCCACAAATATTCGAAGGCCCCGCCGTCGCAGGATTTGGGACAACTATTGAAGGCAATCGTTACTTTTGGCCCCTGCTCCCACATGCGGACCAGGCAATCCGACTGCTTTTTGTGGCGCAACAGGGCTTGCGGCATCTTTTCGACCTGATTGAATTCATTCAGGTCGAAACGGCAGGTGCCGTGCCCCTTCATGCTGACCTGGGCAACGAATGTCTTGACCTCGGCTTCCTTGACCAGCAGATCGAGCCGGGTCTGCGTACCGATCGCATCCTTGTGCGTACAGCGCGAACGAACGTTGAGCGGACGGGTCGGCTGCGGCTTGAGGTTGCGATTGGCCAGATACTTCAGCGTCGAATTCTTGAACTTGGGCTCTTTGCTTTCAGCGGCCTGAGTTTCGGGCACCGGCTCGACATCGGCCGCCGTATCCGGCGCCTTGCCGACCTCGGCACAACCCGCCGCAGCCAGAACGACAACGAGCAGCAGACGCCGCCACATGCTTATGCGATGACCGCCCGACGTTGATGCCAGTCGGTCGCCTGTTGATAACGGTGGGCCACGTTGAGCAATTGCCCTTCGGCAAAATAGTTGCCAATCAATTGCAGACCGACCGGCAAACCACCGACGAAACCGCAAGGCACCGACATGCCCGGCAGGCCGGCCAGATTGACGGCAATGGTATAGATATCCGAAAGGTACATCTGGACCGGGTCGGCTGCTTTTTCGCCGAGCTTGAACGCCGTCGACGGCGAGGTCGGCCCCATGATCACGTCGCATTGCTTGAAGGCGGCGACGAAATCATCGGCGATCAGGCGGCGGATGCGCTGTGCCTGCAGGTAGTAGGCATCGTAATAGCCGTGCGACAGCACGTAGGCGCCGATCATGATGCGGCGCTTGACCTCGGCCCCGAAACCCTGGGCGCGGGTCTTCTCGTACATCTGCTCGAGATTGGCGTAATCCGGCGCGCGATAACCGTAGCGGGCACCGTCAAAGCGCGACAGGTTGGAACTGGCCTCGGCCGGCGCGATGACGTAATAGGCTGGCACCGACAGGTGCGAGTTGGGCAGCGAAACCTCAACCGTCGTAGCCCCGAGCTTTTCGTATTCGGCAATGGCGGCGCGCACGGCAGCCATCACCTCGGCATCGCAGCCTTCGCCGAAAAACTCCTTGGGCAGGCCGATACGCAGGCCGTTGAGGGGCTTGTCCAGACCCGCGGTGTAATCTTCAACCGGACGGTCGAGCGAAGTCGAGTCGCGCTCGTCGAAACCGACCATGGTATTGAGCAACAGGGCGCAATCTTCGGCACTGGCGGCCATGGGCCCCGCCTGGTCGAGCGACGAGGCAAAAGCGATCATGCCGTAGCGGGAAACAACGCCGTAGGTCGGCTTGAGGCCGGTCAGGTTGCACAGTGCAGCCGGCTGGCGAATCGAACCGCCGGTATCGGTGCCGGTCGCTGCCGGCGCCAGACGGGCGGCAACGGCGGCGGCCGAACCGCCGGATGAACCACCCGGCACACGGCTGCTGTCCCAGGGATTGCGTACCGGGCCGAAGAACGAAGTCTCGTTCGACGAACCCATGGCAAATTCGTCCATATTGGTCTTGCCGAGCGAAACCAGGCCGGCTTCGGCATGCATCTTGTGAATCACCGTCGCGTCGTAGGGCGAGACAAAATTGGCCAGCATCTTCGAGCCGCAGGTTGTCGTCCAGCCTTCGGCGCAGAAAATATCCTTCTGGGCAATCGGGATACCGGTCAGCGGACCAGCCGTGCCGGCAGCAATGCGGGCATCGGCGGCACGCGCCATGAGTAGGCTCTTTTCGCGGTCGACCGTGACAAAGGCATTGAGGGTCGGATTCAGGCGCTCGATACGGTCAAGAAACAGGGTCGACAGTTCGACACTGGAAATCTGCCTGGCGGCCAGCGCCTGCGACAGTTGCTTGAGGCTGGCATTGATCATTCGATCACCTTCGGCACCAGATAGAGACCGGCTTCAACATCCGGCGCGACAGCCTGATAGGCTGACCGACGATCACCTTCGGTGACGGTGTCTTCGCGCAGACGCTGGCTGACATCCTGGGCATGCGCCATCGGCTCGACGCCACGGGTGTCCACCGCCTGCATCTGCTCGATCAACTGGAAAATGCCATTGAGATGGCCCTGAGTGGTCAGCGCCTCGTCATCGCTGATCTCGATCCGGGCGAGATGGGCGATGCGTTTAACCTGTTCTAGTGTGAGCGACATGGGGTCCAAAGACTTTTTTGCAGTGCACAAAGTCTTAAAATGGGAAGCGTTATAAGGTATCATAAAAGTTTTCCCTACCGCACCCCCCAAGCGGAGCATACATGTTCGGTTTCCTCAGTAAATACTTCTCCAACGACCTCGCCATCGACCTCGGCACCGCCAATACGCTGATCTATGTGCGGGCGCGCGGCATCGTCCTCGATGAGCCGTCAGTCGTCGCCATCCGCCTCGAAGGCGGCCCCAATGCCAAGAAAACCATCCAGGCCGTCGGCCGGGAAGCCAAGGAAATGCTTGGCAAGGCACCGGGCACGATTACCGTCATCCGCCCGATGAAGGACGGCGTCATTGCCGACTTCACCGTCACCGAGCAGATGCTCAAGCAGTTCAT
>CAIYYE010000063.1 GCA_903930395.1 uncultured beta proteobacterium | reverse complement strand
CAACGAACAAGTCATCGCCACGCCGCTCGAACACGCCAAGTGCGAGCGCTGCTGGCACGTCCGCGAGGATGTCGGTGCCCAGCCCGAGCATCCGGGGCTGTGCGGCCGCTGTGTCAGCAACCTGCATGGCGACGGCGAGGCCCGTGCGCATGCCTAAAGCCGGGCATTGGTACGTGCTGGCCGGGCTGGTCATCGTCCTTGACCAGCTCAGCAAGTGGCTGGTTCTGGAGAATATCGGTTTCGGTGAAACGATCTACTTCGCGCCGTTCTGGAACTGGGTGCTGACCTTCAATCCTGGTGCCGCCTTCAGCCTGCTGGCTGACCAGCCGGGTTGGCAGCGCTGGTTTTTCACGGTACTGGCGCTCGGCATTTCCGGCTGGATCGCCGTCATGCTCCGCCAGCATCCGCAGCAAAAGCTGCTCTCGCTGGCCTTGTCGCTGGTCATGGGCGGTGCCCTGGGCAATGTGATCGACCGGGTGCGCTTCGGCGCCGTCGTCGATTTCGTCCAGTGGCATGTCGCCGGTTATTACTGGCCCGCTTTCAATGTCGCCGATTCCGCCATTACGCTCGGTGCCGTCTTGCTCATCGTCGAGCAATTGAGCACCAACCACAAAAAAGAGATTTCCTGATGACCGCTACCGTCCGCTCCGACAGCTTCCTGACCCTGCACTACCGCATCAATGCGGTGGACGGCGAAGAGTTCCTGTCCACCTTCGACATGAGCCCGGCCACCCTGCAGATGGGCAGCGGCCAGCTGGCCGAAAATCTCGAATCCGTGCTCATCGGCCTGCCGGCGCACGAACGCTTCGTTTTCGAGCTTGAACCGGCACAGGCTTTCGGCATGCACAACGAGCGCCTCGTCGAGCGCATTGCCCGCGCCGGTCTGCCGGCTGACATGGAACTCAAGGCCAATTCCGTCGTCGAATTCACCGCCCCGAATGGCGGCACCTTCGCCGGCTTCCTGCGTGAGCTCGATGCCACGCACGCCTTGTTCGACTTCAACCACCCGATGGCCGGAAAAACGATCCGCTTCGAGGTGGAAATCATCGGAATCATGTAATGGAAATCATCCTCGCCAATCCTCGCGGCTTCTGCGCCGGCGTCGAACGCGCCATCAGCATCGTCGAGCGGGCGCTGGAGAAATTCGGCGCGCCGATCTACGTCCGCCACGAAGTCGTGCACAACAAGTTCGTCTGCGACGACCTGCGCGCCAAGGGGGCAGTGTTCATCGAGGAATTGAGCGAAGTGCCGGCCGGCAGCACAGTTATCTTCAGCGCCCATGGCGTTTCCAGGGCCGTGCGGGCCGAAGCCGAAGCACGCGGCCTGAAAGTCTTCGACGCGACCTGCCCGCTGGTCACCAAGGTGCATGTCGAAGTCGGCAAAATGCGCACCCAGACCCGCGAAGTCGTCATGATCGGCCACAAGGGCCACCCGGAAGTCGAGGGGACGATGGGGCAGAGCAATGGCGGCATGTATCTGGTTGAAACGGCCGACGAAGTCGCCGGCCTGCAGGTTGCCAATCCGGAAAACCTCTCCTTTGTTACGCAGACGACGCTGTCTGTTGACGACGCTAGCATCGTGATCGATGCGCTCAGAGCGCGCTTCCCGGAAATCCAGGGGCCGAAGAAAGACGATATCTGCTACGCCACGCAGAATCGGCAGGATGCGGTCAAGGCGCTGGCTGAACAGTGCGATCTGGTGATTGTGGTGGGGAGTCCGAATAGCTCGAATTCCAAGCGCCTGAAAGAGGTTGCGGCTGGTCGTGGTGTTGCATCCCATCTGGTCGATAACGCCGGTGAGATCGATGCAGCCTGGGTCGCTGGCAAGCAGCGCATCGGCATTTCTGCTGGTGCATCGGCGCCTGAGGTATTGGTAGAACAAGTCGTCAGGCACGTGATGGCGCTGACCGGGGCTTCAGTTAGCCTGATGTCGGGTGTTGACGAAAATGTGTCATTCGCTCTTCCGAAAGAACTGGTAAAGAACTAGCCTCGGCAGCTATTGAAGTTTTTGCGGAGGAGGGGGCGCCTTTTGAGGCGCCCTTTTGTTGACCGTGACTTCGATCGTCAAGATCGTGTTTACGGGGTTGTCCGCGATGAGTCCGGGAGCAAATGTCGCTTGCGAAAACAATTCAACCAGTCCGTTGAGTGTGCTGGCTGACAAGTCGCTTTTCACGGCAATGACCCTCGCCACCAGGCCGGATTCCAGTATCCATATCTCAAGAACAGCGCTTCCGCCGTTGGGGTCCGTGCGAATCGACTCGGGATCATCCGGCATTCTTGAAATGATCGCGGGGCGTTTACTGAGATCCCGTGCGTCGTAGAACTTTGGCCCGATGGGCAGCGGAATCGGTGATGTTTCCGTGGCGTCCCTGTCGGTACCATCAAGGGAGTTCGCGGGGGTGTGCAGTTGCTGCTCGGATGGTGGAATCAGCCCCTCCGCTCCGTTAGTGCGGCGTGCCTGAGAGGCGCTCACCAAGGTGACGCTTAATCGCCTGCTAATCGCTTCCTCCGACATGTTTTGGCGGCTCTCTATAGCCAGCCAGATAACGCCGATGTGGAAAGCCAGGGAAAAAAAGAAGGCAAGAAGCAAATGCTTGCTTCTTGCCATGGGTTGCGATTTTCTTGAGGAATCAGTCGGTTGTAAGTTCACGCCATGAAATACGCTTCAATGGCAGATTTGCCGTTCCAATCGGTGTCTCAGAGACCGGGTGTTTGTTGTCAGACGTGGTCGTAATCGAGATAAGTTTGCCATTCGGCAGTTTGACCGCATTGACACCGACTGTGAGGGCATTGCCGATTTTGGCGCTGACCAGATCATCAGGATTGCTTTGTGCGTTATCAACCGATCCACCAGTGGAAATATCCAGATAATTGAGCCAGCTATAGCCACCTGTGGTGCATGAATTTGCACTGGTATTGTCAGGAACGTTGGAGGCAATGATCAGGGTGCCGAGTTGGAGCTTCGGATCCACATTGATTCGCTCCCCGGTGTCGAGCAATTCGATGAACCAGCCATAGTCGAGCGTCCAGTTGACGGCGGTGGAAGAGCCAGAGATCGTCCTGGAGCTTCCGTTGGCTACCAGCGTTTGCCGCAACAGGCTACCTGACGTCTTGACGTTGGTGAGCGTGCTGGTCGCGGCGGGATTGTCGCGAATGCCATAGATTGAACGCTTCGTGCCATCAGAGCGGTCCGTTGACTGGAGGAAAAGACCCGTACCGAAAAGGACGACACGTTCCCCTGAAATTTCCGCGAGTTCCGGTTTGACCGTAATAGGCTCTGCGACATTGGCGACGGCGAATGCAGTCTTGTTGGCGAGGTCAAAGCGCCACAGGTTGCCTTCAAGATCGCCGCCATAGACATACAGTGCCGTGTTGTTCTTGAGTGAGTCCTCTACCCAGTTATTGATTTTCGCCAAGCCACTAGGCGACCCGCTCGATCCGGCACAGCTGCCGTCGGAAGTTTGGTCGGCGCATCCGTAGATCCGGAAATACTCGGTTCCGGTGTAGGCATCCAGAACGTACAGGATGCCCTGTCCATCGTGACTGCCCAGGTTCGTGGCATTGTTATAGCCAGAAGTCAGCAAGACTACCCATTTCCCGGCAATGTCAGCGCCGCCGCTGCTGGTTGATCCGGCGGGGAGTTTGGTGATGATCGGATTGCCGTAGCTGAGGCCCATACGAGCATCGGAAAACTCCCAGAGGGCAAGTGGCGCGGTAGGATCGGTGATATCGATTGCATAGTATCCCTTCCCGCCGCCGCCGTAGCCGCCGACCAGGATGGTCTTCCAGGCAGAGCCAACGGCTACGTCGCCGCCCACAACGCTGCCGTCGACATAGTAGCGGTGCGCGTAGTTGGTGGTCGCTAGTTCGTAAAGGTTGGGCAGCACTGGTGTAGGCAGGTAAGCCCAGTCTTCGTTGCCGGTTGTCGCATCGAAAGCATGAAGGAAGCCATCATTGCCGCTGACGTAGACCATCGCCTTACGGGAGACCGTTTTGAAGGTGTCGTAGCCGGTATCGAGGTAATTGAACGACGGGCTTTTCACGAACAATGGCTGGGAGTTGATGATATCGCCCAGGACATGGAGACGCTCGCGGTATGACTTGTTGGTCGTCGTATCAGCACCACCCATGAGGTATTCAAACATGTTCTGCTGGCTGGCCCCGGGGCAGAACGACAGGGGATTACATTGCGGTAATTGATTGGGATTGAAGTAGTCCTTGCCCGTTACAGAACCATCCCAACCTTTTGCCTGGGCATTGGTCCAGGTCAGCAGGAACTTCTTGTCAGTGCCGCTTATCGATGGGTCATATGAGTACAGTTTTCGGCTTCCCGGGCCGGATGCGCCGCTAGGGACAGGACTGACGAGAGCTTGACTGTCGAGGGTCGATTGGGCTGACCAGTCACTGACATCTGAAAGGGTTCCCGTCACCAGATCGATTCTCTTGGCATCGAGGTTGCCTTCCCAACGCTGTGTCACAAAACTCGCCACATAGGCGAAATTGTCGCCGGCCACTGGCTCAAGATTGGATGTTGCAGCAGAGGCACCTGCGCCGGTGGCTGCCGCCACGCCTTTCAACGCATCGTTGAGGGATTTGGCGACTGAGGTAGGGTTCTTGGCAGAGAAATACTGGCCGCGGCCATTCACCGCTGCGTGCCAGAGATCATCGATCCGCGCGTCGGTGGAGTTGGTAATCGGGTTTCCCCAGTTTTTGGTTCCCTGGAGGATGGCGTTAAAGTCGGCCGAACCACCTGTCAGATAGTCGGGTGAATAGTCAAGAGCACCGTCAACACCCAGACCCATGGTGAAAGTCACCATGTGCTGATGCTCCGCTAGGTCGGTCGGTGATTTAGGTACATCGTTGGTCATCGACGTCCGAAGATCGGTGTTGTAGTAATACGAGGCGACATCGGCCAGTGTATTCGACGCGTTCAGGGCATCCAGATTGGGGGCGATGACAGCCTTGCTATCGAAGTTGGTTGATGTGGTCCCATCCTGGTTGCCGACATCGGTCGAGTTGTTGATCTGCTTCGGACCAAAGGAAGAGCTTTCAATATTGTTATTCCAATAGCCATCGGTGGAGAGGAATGCGAAGTTCTGTTGGCAGGACAGTTGCACCGGATCACTGAAAATGCTCGTGCCATTGTTGATGTCCTGTCCGGCGAACATTCTTCCGGCGCGCGACAGGGCTCCGCGTAGCGGTGTATAGGAGCATGTCTTGACAGCAAAAAGATTGGTATAGAAGCTGGTCTTCTGTGACGGATCAAAATTACCGATATTGACTTCGTGCGTCCGGTTGTCGGTCCAGCAGGTTGTGTCACCGTAGCCCGCTACTGTGCCGCTGTCGGCGCCTGAGCTGATCATCATCAGACCGATCCGGAATCCTGAGCCGGGTGCTGTGTCGGAAATCGTAGCGAACGAGCGGCTGATGGATGTTTTCATCATGTGCATGCGGGTTCGATAGTACGAGTACCAGTTGGCGAAATTTTGCAATTCCTCCTGGTAGGTACAAGCGCTGCCTGTGCAGTCGAGTCGGTCTGTGCCTTTGGTATAAGACGCGGTTGCACTGGTGATATCAATGCGTTGCAGGACTATCCCGCCGCTGGCGGAAACAGCCTCCTTGCCACCGGCAAAATTGCTCACGGTGACATCAACCCGGCTGCTGTTGTCTGTGTGGGTTATCGTCTTTCCGGTCCAGAAGGAATAGCTGGGTGTGCCCGGCGCTGTAAGAATCACCGAATTTCCTGCGGCTGATGCCGAGATACCGTGTGTTGCCGTGCCGCTGCTGATGGATGTGGCTACATCGGCCGCCAACTTGCTGCGGTTTGCTGCACTGTCGCAACCATAGATGGTGACCGTTCCGGCCAGGAGTTCGGTGCCGTTCACGACAATAGAGCTAACCCTGTAGGGTCCGGAACTGCTGGTGCAGCCACTGCCGCCACCGGCCTGGGTATAGGTGAGTGATGCTGTCGCAGAGACCGCTGCTGCTGCCGCGGTCCCGTTTGTCTTTGGATATTGATAGGTCGAAGTGCGCGTGTTCTGGCAGGTGGTCAGGGCCTTGTTCGAGCACCAGCTCAGGTCGCCGGAACTCGCGACGAAATAATAAGGGGGGCTATTGTCGAGAGTTTTCCTGTATCGATAAGTCCCATTCGGGTAGGGGTAGCCACTTCCTGCCGCACTTAATTCACTGGCGCTATTGGTTCTGCAATTGGCGCTGGGTGGGCTGTCGGAGTCGGATTGACACCAGTAGACCTCGCGATAGGTCGCAATGATGTCTTTCGTCGAGGTAGTGAGGAATGGATCGGTACGGGTTTTGGACGCGGTTTGCGACGTATTGGCATTTGCCCACTCGCTGCCGTCGGCATTCTTGGGTGGCGAGTATCGAATGGCTGGGTCGTAATACTGGCTGTTGAAGCGGCTCCAGTTAAAGAGCACATCACCCAGGGAGCAATTGTAGGTGCTGCCGAACGAGGCCATGTTCGACTGGCAGACCGAGTCGTTGACCCAGTCCGGCGTGTAGTCCGATGACATACTGCCTGAGTCGTCCAGAATGAAGACCAGATTCGGCTTGGCGCTGATGCCGCTACCGGTGCCGAGGGGAACGTTTGAAATGCTGAGCGTGCCGCCTTGTGCGCCAAGTGAGCCTAGTCCAATGGCGGCAACAAGGATCAAACGTTTCAGGTTGAGTAGATGTTTGCTCATGTGGGTCTCCTAGTACTCAACAAGAACGGTGGTCTGGATATAACTGGTCGTGTTTTTCGGGCCACGGGTCCGTGTTGT